>JAFDEW010000321.1 GCA_019310125.1 Deltaproteobacteria bacterium
ATCTTTGTTAACTCTAATGAGGCCTTAGATCGTATTAACGAGAAGGAATTCGATATAGTGGTTACGGATATTCGCATGGAAAATATCGATGGTTTACAGGTACTGGAACATGTTGTTAAAAAATCCGGACGTACAAAGGTGATTATGCTTACCGGCTATGCGATGATGGCAGTAGCCCGAGAAGCAATGGAAAAAGGCGCCTTTGATTTCATTGCCAAGCCTTTCAAGCCGGATGACCTAAGAAAGATCATTGCCAAGGCAGCCAAAGCCTTAGGATCACCAATCGATTTCAATGCATCCGACGCCGGTAACGACTGACCTTTGATCCGGACACTTCATTACGATAACAAAATGAGTCATTAAATTGTGCATATGGAAAACGGAAAGCAAAAAGAACTCAGAACTTTAGAGGGACATTACGATCGCATTGAGTCCATTGAAGTTGCCCGCAAAGCTCTTTTGGATCGAAAACGCATGAGTATGCGGTTTTTGATGTATTTATGTTTTTCTTTAGTTTTTTTAATTGCTTTGGGAACAGCAGTGATCCTCATAATCACCAATTCTCGGGTGGAAAAAAAACTACGCTTCCTTGAAATAACCAACGACTTGACCGTGGAAATATCCCAGGCACGGCGCTTTGAAAAAAATTTTTTCCTTTATGGAACCAATCTGAACGACGCCATGGAAAATATTTATCATGCTAAAAATATCCTCGATCAAAACAGGAACGAACTCAAAAAGATCTTAGGTAAAGATGAACATGAACGCATCATGTCAAGCTTTGTTTTAAATATCAATGACTACCAGAATCTCCTGAATCACCTTATAAAAAAAGATCGAAGCGAGATGGTTAGTCCGGAATTCCATTTAACCAAAAATGAGATCGAGGTAAAATTGAGAAAAGACGGACGGGAGATGATTGCCTTTGCCCAGGATCTGATGAAAAGGGAAAGATCGTCTTTAACAAGGATCCTTTTACTTTCTCGTAATCTGCATATATACTCCCTCATATTCCTGCTCATATTCCTCATGCTTATCTCCTATTTTCTCGGAGGCCGCCTTTTGGGTCACATCAATCGTTTCACAACATATGCCCAGCGCATAGCCTCGGGAAATTTCACGCCAATCACACCGACGCAGCGTTACCGGGACGAATTTACCGACCTTGCCCTTGCTATTAACCAAATGATACATGAATTGGAGGAGCATGAGGCGACCATCATTCAATCACACAAGATGCGAGCCATTGGAACCCTCACCGCAGGAGTTGCGCATGAGCTGAATAATCCCTTAAACAATATTACCATCACGGCCCATATGCTTTTAGAAGATTATGATACCATGAATAAAGATGAGCATATTGATATGATAAATGACGTGATAAATGAGACGGATCGATCCAAAAAGATTATCAGCAACCTTCTTGACTTTGCACGGGAAAGCAGCTCTCAGGTAGAGTCCTTAGACCTGGAAAAGTTGCTTCGTGATACTATCGACCTGGCCTCAAATCAGTTAAAGCTTTCCGGCATCAAAATCAGCTTCCGGACCACTGGAAATATTCCCCGGATCCATGTCGACGGCCAACAACTCCAGCAGGTTTTCCTGAATCTCATCCTCAACGCCGTTGATGCATCTTCAAAGGGCAAAAAGATTCAGATCCTGCTAGTTCCTGCCGATGAACCTAACTATGTGGCGGTTAAAGTAATAGATACAGGGAAGGGCATCCCGAGGCACATCATAGGTTCCATATTTGACCCATTCTTTACAACCAAGGGAAAAGGAAAAGGCACGGGCCTGGGTCTCAGTGTATCTCAGGGCATTGTGGGCAAGCATGGAGGTCGTATCCGTGTAAGCAGCAGGGAGGGCTCAGGCGCTATTTTTACCGTTTTCCTGCCGATTACCACCATTCCTGATAAAATCATCCATCAACAAGTGTTGCTATGACCCGGCCTAACGAATAACGGTAATTTCCACCTGGGATATAAACAAGTTAGGCGTTTGGAATTTTTCCCCTGGGTAGGTTTTCCAACCCGAAAGGAGAGATAAAGAATTTCCCCTTATAAAGCTTAGTAAAAAGTGAACGCTAATCAGATAAGAAAAAGACCGGCAAGAAAAAGACCGGCAATAGCCTTAAAATGTGTATCTTTTGTAAACAACTTTAAACCATTTTGAAATGCCACAGCAGCAATCCAGATATCGTTTGTGGGAATAGTCCTTCCGATCCTCCTTGAATTTAAAAATTTCGGCATAAAATTCAGATATATCTTCATTCACAGAATAGACAACAACTATAGGACTGTCCAAAAATATTTCAAGTTATTCCCTGTTCTTCCGTTCCTTTCCCCCTCCTTTAAAACCGGAAAGCAGTTCACCGATGCTGATTACGGAAAACCCTGTTTCATCTGCCTTTCTGAGGACTTCAAAAAATCGTTGCATGTATGAACCGAATCTGTTTTTTAAAGGGAAAAAGCTGAACAAAACAATATGATGCACATCTTCTTTGGAGAAATAAAGGATGTGGCTTTGATAGGAGAATTGAAATTAAGCAGTAGAATTCTTCCTGTAAGTGGTGTAAAGGAAAAAGTTCTAGCTGCTCACAGAGTCGGCGTAAAGCCTGTTGTTTTTCCGGCTGATAACGAGAGAGTGACATTATAGATGTTTCAGATGATATCAAAATGGATGAGGCGAAAATGAAATACAAACACCTTTTCGGTCCGGTGCCTTCACGGCGGTTAGGGATTTCCCTTGGCGTGGACTTGGTTCCATTGAAAACCTGCACATTAAATTGTATCTACTGTGAATGCGGGCGAACAACCGATTTGACGGTAACGCGCAAAAACTATGTCCCATTGTCCGAGGTTAAAGAAGAGCTTACCGACTATTTTGCCAATAATCCAAGACCGGATTATATTACCTTTTCCGGTTCGGGTGAACCGACTTTAAATTCAAGCATCGCCGATGTGTTACATTTTATCAGAAATCACATCCATGATATTCCCGTGGCCGTACTGACAAACGGCACCTTACTTTCTGTAAAACAGGTTCGGGAAGATATTAAGGACGCTGCGTTGGTAATACCTTCACTGGACGCTGCAACGGATAAAATATTCAGGAAGATAAACCGTCCCTATCTTCGGTTAAAAATTGATTCGATTATTGACGGCTTGGTCCGATTCCGCAAAGAATACAGCGGGCAAATTTGGCTGGAAATATTTATAGTGCCCGGCATGAATGATACCGAACATGAATTAACCGCTTTAAAACAGGCCATTGAAAAAATTGGGCCGGACCAGGTTCAGCTGAATACCCTGGACAGGCCCGGACCGGTCTCAACAGTTCATGCGGCCACCCGTCAGGAGCTTGAACATATTATACATTTCTGGCAGCTTGAAAATGTTTCCATAATCGCTGACGTGTCTGAACGCAAAGATCTTCTCGCCTATCGCACGGACACTGAATCCGCTATTTTGGGCACCATTGCCAGGCGTCCGTGTACGTTAAAAGACCTGTCTGAAATATTAGGATTGCAGATTAACGAAGTGAACAAATATCTGGATGTCCTGGAAGCGGACGGAAAAATAAAAATGGTGAGACAAAAAAGAGGATTTTTTTATCAATCAGTGTCCATCCATAAATGAGGATTTTTGTTCAAGATCAAGGCATGCGAAAAAAATAACCGCAGGCATATGTTTGATATTCTGAGGATTATTTTTTGAGCATAACGCAGAGATTGGACAAAAAGACCATTTATGGATGGACACCAATCAAAGAACACGGCCTTGTAACAATGGGGTGTAAATCGCAACCGTTGGTGAAAGAGGTGTCAGGTGTCAGATGCCAGCGCCTCTGTTCATCATTCCTGAAACCTGACACCTGAAACCTGACACCAAATAGCCATGGCAATCTCAGCAACAGACAGTCTTGATTTACACCCGTAATAAGGCCGTGTTCTTGAGATATTGAAAAACCAAAGGCCCTTGGGAAGAAGCCTGTTCCTTACCTGCTGCAACCTGCTGAATAATTTCAATTTTTTCTCTGTCAAAACTTCCTGTCTGCGATTCGATCAATTTCAAAGAGTTATGAATGATGCTGTAAAGCACCATAGGGCCGAAAAAAACTTCCCCGCTTTGTTTTTGGGTTAACGCGCCCACAATTTTATGGTGATCGATTCTGAAGGGCTTTGGCGGCGCGCTGTAGCCCAGAATTTCGGCAAAAAGATCCATAGATTCAATAACCCCGTCCGCATATTCTCTTTCCAGGGATGCGGTGCCGTCCTTTGCTATTTCATCGAGGTCGGATTCATCGTAGGAGAGATCCAGCCGCTCGATACATTCTTTTTGAATTGTTTTTACAGACTCCTCTTTTTTACTGATGACCACATCAGTATCCTTTAATATCTTGATAACATTAAATGGGTTCATCATTTCCTTAACCGTAGGGGTCTTACGCATCGCCACGTCATAAACGGAAGTATTGTAAATCGCCAGATCATTGTCCAGAACCAGAATCCTGGTTTTTTCAGCATCAACATCCTCGATAAAAAGATCAAGGTCACGTTTTCTTTTATATGTATAGGAAACCATTTCAAGAAGGTTGCGCATGGTTTTCTTGTCAACCTTGCGGCCACTCTCAGGAGGACCGATGGAGGCAATCACCTGCTTTGCCATTTTATCGATGGTAATCTTTTGTAAGAGGTTTTCTTTAAAAGACATGATGCCTCCTTATTATTTTAGGGAGAGGAGTTTAATTACCCTGGAATGTTAGTTAGTGTCCATCCATAAACGGCATCTTTCGTCCCCCGGCGGCGTTCTCGCTCATTTTCAATCCTCGAAATAGCGCGCTATGCCTGCGGTTGAAAACTCGCTCGGGCCTTGCCGGAAACCAAAATCTACCATTTCTGGATGGACACTAAAATATTCATGTATTAATGAATTTTTTAACCGCTACATATAAATAGAAACTATCCTCGGTTTAAAAAAACCAACATTCTTTTCTCTTAATTTTTTGAAAATATAGGTAGCTTAATTTTATGCTGACAGCATGTAACATAAATAGAGGATAACTTTTTTTGTGAAAAAAGGATAAATTATGTCTGAAAACGTAAAGATTGAATTCGAAGGAAAAACATATGAATTTCCGATCGTTGTCGGTTCTGAAGGAGAAAAAGCCATCGATATATCAAATCTTCGCCAGAACACAGGTTTGATTACCCTCGATCCGGGATACGCCAATACCGGCAGCTGCGTGAGCACCATCACTTTCATGGACGGTGAAAGGGGAATTTTGCGTTATCGCGGTATTCCGGTTGAAGAATTGGCCGAGCATTCGAGTTTTATTGAGACAGCCTATCTATTAATTATCGGGAGGCTTCCTTCAAGGGATGAACTCAACCAAACTTCGGTTCTTTTTAATGACCATTCGCTGGTGCATGAGGATATGCAGATTTTTTATCAGAACTTTCCCAGGGCGTCCCACCCCATGGGAATCCTTTCATCCATGGTAAACGCTTTAAGAAGTTTTTATCCCGAACTTTCGGTCATCGAAGAGGAAATAAATATTACGGTTACCCGTCTGCTCTCTAAAGTGAGAACCATGGCAGCCATGTCTTATAAAATATCCAGGGGTCATAAGGTGGTTTACCCCCGACCGGATCTTTCGTATTGCGCCAATTTTCTGAACATGATGTTTGATACTCCCGTCAAACCTTACGTAATTGATGAGGATCTTGTTAACGCGTTGAACATTTTCTGGATTCTTCATGCGGATCATGAGCAAAACTGCTCTACCTCGGCGGTACGGCTTGTGGGAAGCGGTAGAGTCAATCTTTTTGCTGCGATTTCCGCTGGAATTGCAGCGCTTTGGGGCCCCTTGCACGGCGGAGCCAACCAGGCCGTAATCGAAATGCTCACCGAAATTCAAAAAGACGGCGGCAATTATCATCGGGCGATTCAAAGAGCCAAAGACAAAAAAGACCCTTTTCGGCTTATGGGTTTCGGACACAGGGTTTACAAGGCCTATGACCCCCGTGCCAAAATTATAAAAAAAGTGTGTCATAAGGTTCTTAATAAACTCAATATTAACGATCCGTTACTCGACTTGGCACAGGAACTCGAGGCAGCCGCCCTAAAAGATGAGTATTTCATCGAATATAATCTGTATCCCAACGTGGATTTTTACAGCGGCATCATTCTGCGTGTCATGGGAATTCCCACCAACATGTTTACGGTCATGTTCGCTATCGGGAGAATGGCGGGATGGATTGCCCAGTGGAAAGAAGGCGCCGACGATCCCAAATGGAAACTCGGGCGACCCCGCCAGATTTATACGGGTCCTAAAGAGACGCGATATATTCCCATTGATGAGCGATGACCCCAACATCACATCATGAAAGCACCCTATACCCAGCTTGCGTTGCGCTACTTTAATGACCTGGCCGGGCGATTTCCGGTCATGTGCGCCAGCGATGAATTCCATTTCTTACCCCGGGCCCAGGCCGCCTCGGAATATTACGACAGGTTGGACGATTTAGAGGAATGCGCAATTGAAGAATGCGTGGGCCGATTGAAATCATTTAAGCAGAAGTTAGCCCTTTTAACCGCCGGTGAAAAAGACCTTGAAACGCTTATCGATCTTGACTTGTTAACGGCCAATATTGCGGGAATTTTAATCGAACTGGAGCAAAATAAGTCCTGGCGCCATAATCCGTTGCTGTACTTGAAGATCGCTTTCATAGGGATCGATCATGCCCTGACCAAACCGGCGACTGATACCCGGGAACGAATAGATAGAACCCTAAAGCGCATATCCGCCATTCCGAAACTCTTGAATCAGGCAGTAGACAATATTGACGGCGTTCCGGAAACTTATCACCAGGCCGCCCGGGCCATGCTCCATGACGGTAAGCAATATTTAGAACAAGCTGTGGATGACTTTTGCAAGCAACACCCAGGGTCGTTTTCAAAGGACTTTCAAAAAGCACTGACCGCTCTTAACAATTTTGACAAATATTTGGATGCCAATCCCCCGGTTCCTGATCGGCGATTTGCGGTAACATCCCTTGAAGCCAGTCTCAAAGATCATTTTTTGTCTGTTCTCAGTTTGGATGAGGTTTTCCAGATTGCCGTGGATGAGTGGCAGGAAAATCTCAAACAACTGGAAAAATTACAGTCAAAGATCGACCCACGCAAATCGTGGCAGGATCTGTACCATGATTTTTGTCCCGATATAGAAGAAATAGACACATTTGCACTCTACCGGCGTGAAACAGAATCCTTGCGACGGTTTTTCCGCGATCACGGCTTTAGAGAAGAAGATCTTGGCGCATCCCTGGAAATTACCGCAACGCCATACTATCTGAAGTCGGTTCGAAGCGCGGCTTCTTTCGGAGCAGCCTTCAGCTCGGATGCCAGGGAGAAAAGTTTTTTTTACATTACGACCCGCTTCCCACGGCACGAGAGCAGTGGCCATGAGGACGACCTACTCAAAAAGCGGCTCCACCGGGAGTACAAATTTCTGACAGCACATGAAACAATTCCCGGGCATCATTTGCTCGATTCGATTCGAAGAAAGCTGGAAAATCCCGTGCGCCGTCAGATCGAGTCACCTCTCTTTTACGAAGGCTGGGCGTACTATGCCGAGTCACTTTTAACCGAACAAGGCTATGTTCAAAATCCCATGGAATATCTGGTTGATTACAAGCGCAGGCTGTGGCGCTCCGCTCGGTGCCAGATTGATGTGGGTCTCCATGCGGGTTTCCTCACCCTCGCGGATGCTGTAGAACTTTTAACCACCGCCGGGTTCAGCCGGGAAGAGGCCCAAAGGCAGATATATCGTTTTCAATTGAATCCCGGATATCAATTATGTTACAGTTTGGGACGTTATGAGATTATGAGATTGAAAAAAGCCTACGAAAATCAGATGGGCAGTGAGCAGTTCCATGCTTTTTTACTGGAAGGCGGGGAGCTGCCCTTTCACTGGATAGAAAAAAGATTTCAAGCACTGAATATTAAAGAGTGAAAGCCGGACAAGTTAAAAGTGTCTAAAGTGATCTAAAGTGCCTAAAGTTATGGTGTCGCTTCGCTCCGCTGATTTTATATAATTGACAGAACTCCTTAACTTTAGCTCACTTTAAACTTTAGTTCACTTCAAACTTTTGCAGCGATTCTTCAGGCAGAGCCGAAGAACTCTGACCTGGCCCCGAGGACCAGGTTTTCAATGTAAAAATAAATAAGGGAAAAAAATGAAGGAA
>JAFDEW010000057.1 GCA_019310125.1 Deltaproteobacteria bacterium
AAAAAAGGAGGTTGAGGAAACGCGCATAAAGCCCTCGATTATCCGAAGACGGAAAAAACATGTGCCGCAGATGCCTGTTCAGGCAGAGACGGCTATTGAACCGGAGCAGCATCCCGAAAAGACAACAGTTGCTGATCAACCGTCTGAAAAAACACTCAAAGATAGAGAAATCCCACCGGAAAAAGAACCGGAGGAACCTCCCAAGGAAGATGTTCCTGAAAGCGTTGCCAAAGAAACAAAGGCTGTAGAGAAAGACACACCAAGCAAGGCGGACGCACCTGAAGGAGCCGTTGTACAACCCATTGTTTCGAAAGAAAAAGATAAAGTCGAGAAACCGGTCGCTTTAAAGAAATTAAAAAAGAAAAAAGCCACCAAAAAGATTAAAAAAGATGTTCCGGCAAAGATTATAAAACTGCCCGTACCCCCCGCCCCTGAGAAAAAAGCGCCCGAGATCGAAAAAGACCGGGTTCACATACCCGAAACAAAAATTAAAAAATTACCCACACCGGGGAAAAAGGCACCTGAAAGCAAACCAGCTGCGAAAGAAGCGTCGGCAACAGACAAAAAGAAAAAGAAAAAATGGACAAAAGACATCGGCGAACCCGTAAGGGATAAAAAGTTTTTCAAAAAGAAAATTTCTTTCCGGAAAAAAGAGGTAGTTGAGGGGGCCGACCTTTATGTTAAGGGTCATCGGACGCGTAAGGGCCGCAAGGGTGCAAGGGATAAAACCACTTCTACAAAACTAAAGCCTCTGATAACTACCCCTAAAGCCATAAAGCGTAGAATAAAAATTGATGAGGCCATTGCTCTGTCTGAGCTGGCAAAACGAATGGGAATCAAAGTTGGAGAAATGATCAAAAAGCTGATGGCGTTAGGTGTTATGGCAACCGTTAACCAGGCCATAGATTTTGATACCGCCGTTCTTGTGGCCTCTGAATTCGATTATGAACTGGAAAAAGCTTCTTTTGAAGAAGAAGATGTTTTAAAGGTAGAAAAAGATGATCCGGATAAGCTCATGGCCAGGCCGCCGGTGGTAACCATTATGGGACATGTGGATCATGGGAAAACATCTCTTCTTGATGTGATAAGAAAAACTAAAGTCACGGAACATGAAGCCGGGGGAATCACGCAACACATCGGCGCTTATTATGTATCCACGGATAAAGGCCAGATTGTATTTCTGGATACGCCGGGCCATGAGGCGTTTACTGAAATGCGTGCCCGCGGTGCCAGGGTTACGGACTTGGTAATTCTGGTTGTTGCCGCCGATGATGGTGTCATGCCGCAGACCATTGAGGCGATAAACCACTCCAAAGCCGCAAAAGTCCCGATCATCGTAGCAATTAATAAAATAGACAAAGACAATGCTGATCCTGAACGTGTTCAGCGTGAACTTGCAGATGTGGGTCTTGTACCTGAGGATTGGGGGGGGGATACTATCTTTGTCAAGGTTTCTGCCAAGAAGAAACAGGGAATTGATGATCTGCTTGAAATGGTTCTGCTTCAGGCAGAACTATTGGAGCTTAAAGCAAATCCGGATAAGCTTGCCATGGGTTACGTAGTTGAAGCAAAGCTGGATTCAGGCAGAGGCCCTGTTGCCACGGTTCTGGTTAAGCAGGGAACTCTGAGGGTTCATGATCCGGTTGTCTGTGGTGTACACTATGGCAAAATACGAGCCTTGCTGAATGACAGGGGAGCACAGCTAACGTCCGCCGGGCCTTCAATGCCGGTTGAGATCATCGGGCTTTCAGGAGTTCCTAATGCCGGTGATGAGTTGCTTGCGCTGGCAGACGAAAAGAATGCCAGACAGGTCAGTTCGCATCGAATACAGAAACGACGATCTAAAGATCTGACAAAAACCAGCAGATTAAGTCTTGAAAAACTTTATGAGCAGATACAGACAAACCGGGTTAAGGATCTAAACCTCATAATAAAGGCCGATGTCCATGGTTCTATCGAAGCCCTTCAAGAGGCGTTGATAAAACTTTCCAACGAGGAAGTCAGGATTAATGTGGTCCATTCGGCTACCGGCACGTTGAGCGAATCGGATATTTCCCTGGCTGCCGTTTCTGATGCCATAATTGTAGGGTTTAACGTCCGTCCCACCTCTAAAATTCAGGCGCTTGCCCATGAAGAAAGGGTGGATATACGTTTTTATAATGTCATTTATGATATTATAAAAGACATCAATGATGCTATACTCGGGATGATGTCGTCTACTTTTGAAGAACGGATCCTGGGAAAAGCCGAGGTTCGCGAAATGTTCCACGTCCCAAAAATCGGGGCCATCGCGGGTTGCTATGTCACCGAAGGAAAAATAGTGAGGGGCCAGCTTGCGCGTGTCCTCAGGGATTGGGTTGTCTGTTATGAGGGTAAAATTTCTTCCCTCCGGCATTTCAAAGACGATATTAAAGAAGCCCAGAGCGGTTATGAATGTGGAATCGGTATCCATAAATTTAATGACATCAAGGTGGGTGATATCATAGAATGTTACTACCTTGAGGAGATCAAACCTGAACTTGACAAGTAAATAGTGCCCGAACGAAAACTAGGATTTTTCGTTAAGATCAAGCCTCCGGCCCGTAGGGCCTACGCCCCGGAGGGGAAGGCGAAAATTTTAACCACAGACATACATTGAGTATTTCGAGGATTAAAATTTGAGTCTGACCCCAGAGGAATAGGCTACGCATTCCACGGGGCAGGCGCAGATATTGGCGGAAAAGACAGTTTTCGTTCAGACACTAATATATACTTGGCACGGATATAAATGAGAGTCACATGGTTGCGGGTTTAGGGAATATCACATTCAGGTTGCATGACTGCCGTTCTTTAAAAGGCAAAAGGAAGATCGTAAAATCGATCATTAGTCGGCTGCGCAACAATTTTAACGTTTCGGTTGCAGAGGTCGAATCAAATGACATCTATCAAAAGGCAGTAATAGGGTTCGCCCTGGTGGGTAACGATCGAAGGGTGATAAACTCAAAGATAGACAAGCTTATTAATTTTGCAGACAAATTGAATCTGGCCGAGATTATCGACAGTGAAATGGAGATCATCAATTTATGAAACCGTTTGCACGATCTGATAGAGTTGGCGGTCAGATACAAAAAATATTATCGGAAATATTGCTGAAAAAGGTTAAAGACCCTCGTCTTAAAAATGCCAGCATTACAGATGTAAAACTGTCTAGAGATTTAAGAATTGCACGGATATACTTCGTTTTATCCGGCAACAAAAAAAATGTTGAAGAGGCGTTAGAAGGATTTAACAGTGCGATAGGATATGTAAAACGTACCGTTGCCCGGCAGATGGGGTTGCGTTATATGCCGGATCTCAAATTTTTTTACGATGAATCTTTTGACTACGGATCACACATAGATAACGTTTTAAAGGCGTTAAAAGCGGATAATGGACCAAATAATACGTTATTTGAGGAATAGCGACCATATTTTAGTTGCGACTCACACCCACCCGGACGGCGATGCCATCGGCTCTCTGATCGCCATGGGACTTTGCCTTGATGGTTTGAATAAAAAAATAACATTATACAATGAAAGTCCCATTCCTGCTGTATACCGTTTTCTCCCTGGGACAAACCGTGTGGTGAGGGATATAAAAAATGAAGATTACGATCTTGCCGTTATTCTTGATTGCGGAAATCTGCAGCGGATCGGAACGGCGGTTTCAGCGGTTAGACAGATTCCGGTTATTGTCAACATTGATCATCATGTGACCAATACCGGCTTTGGTGATTTTCAACTTATAGATACTTTGGCATGTGCCACCGCGGAAATCATATACCGTCTGATAAAACAGATGAATATCCCCTTTGACAAAGCCATTGCCACTTCAATATACACGGGAATCTTGACCGATACCGGTTCATTTCGCTTTTCAAATACAAACAGGGCTGCGTTTTCAATCTGTCAAGAAATGGTGGGATTGGGCGTGGATCCTTATAGTATTGCTCAACATGTATATGGAACATATTCTCTGGGCCGCATAAAGCTTCTTAATCTGGCCCTTGACTCTATTGAAATCTCAGATAACGGCAAACTGTCAATGATGACGCTGACACAAGACATGCTTAATGAAACACATACCCAGGCCGAAGACGTAGACGGCCTTATCAATTACGCAAAACGTATTGAAGATATCAAAGTGGCGGCACTGATACTGGAACACGGGAACAGCAAAAAAAAATTAAACGCTTTTAACAGGTTTCACATCAGCCTCCGTTCAAACGGATCGGTTGATGTGGCTGCAATTGCAGCTTCGTTTGGCGGAGGCGGTCACTCCAGCGCTGCCGGATTCAGTATTGAATCCACACTTTCTGATATAAAATTACAACTTTTAAGCATGGCCGATAACCTATGACCTCAATTGAGCGAAAGTCGAGGGTGCCCCGGCTTTACGGCATCCTATGTTTATTCATTTTATATTTGCCGGCATTTTGGTTACACCCAATTGAGGTATGACTTAACTTATGAAATTTGAACACAGCGGAATCTTAGTTATTGATAAGCCCGCAGGCATAACCTCAGCCAATGTAGTGGCTCGTGTAAAAAAAATGCTTGAAGCAAAGAAAGTGGGGCATACCGGTACACTTGACCCCGTTGCAACGGGTATCCTGGTCTGTTGTATCAACCGAGCAACAAAGCTCGCCAGGTTTTTTCTTCACGGCAATAAAAAATACGAGGCCGTTCTTTGCCTGGGCATTGAAACAAACACACAGGATTCAACCGGAACGGTTACGTCCACATGTGATAATGTATTATTTTCTGAAATAAAAATACGGTCCGTATTTAAGGAGTTCGAGGGGACGATCGAGCAAATTCCGCCGGTGTATTCGGCATTGAAATTTAAGGGAATCCCCCTTTACAAGCTGGCTCGCAGCGGCAAACCGGTTCAGAAACCGGCAAGACGCATCACTATTTTTAACATTGAAATACTTGAAATCGATCTGCCCTTGATACATTTTACCGTTTCCTGCTCGGCAGGGACATATATCCGAACCCTTTGTGCAGACATAGGAAAATCTCTGGGATGCGGCGGTCACCTTAAAGAATTAAGGCGAATCCAAAGCTGCGGGTTTTCAATTGCCGAGGCCTTAAAATTATCAGAACTGGAAAATTTAGTTTTATCGGAAAAAATATCTGATCGGATAATAAGCATGCCAAACGCCTTGCGGGATATGCCCGAACATCGTGTTGATACCGCTTTGGAAGAAAAAATAATGCATGGCAATATCATAACAAAAAAGGATTTAACGCCGGCACATACAAGCATCCCGGAAGGCTTTATCAAGATTGTTAATATAAAAAACGATCTTATTGCCATACTAAAGCATATAAAAAAGAGTGACAGGTACGGCTATTGTTGTGTATTCAACAATTGACGGTTTCGTAAAAAGTCCAACTTCTGCGTTGTGCTGCATTTCGCAATCATTCAACGTACGAAAAGTACGCCTCATGATTGCAAAATTTGCGACGCCTTTTTATCCCGCCTATGTTTGGCGGGGGAATTTGAACTTTTTACGAAACCGTCTAAATCGGACTTTTTACGAGTTCATCAATAAGTAACTCGAATTTCATCAGGTTGTCCAAAAAAAACATGAACAAAAAAAATCTTATTTAACAAGAGGAGGCAAAAGAAATTGGTTTTAACAACAAAAGACAAAAAGGAGCTGATCGATCGATTTAAGCTGCACGAAGGCGATACCGGTTCTCCGGAAGTACAGGTCGGACTTTTGACACACCGTATTTCTTATCTCACAGATCACTTAAAAGTTCATAAAAAGGACCATCATTCCAGAAGAGGTTTGTTGATTTTAGTGGGCAGACGGCGCAGGCTCTTGAATTATGTAAAAAATAAAGATGTAAAACGATATAGGTCAATCATCGAAACCCTGGGCCTGAGAAGATAGAGCATACAGGTTATGTGCTCCATTGCCCGGGAGACAGCATATAAGTTATGACATGCCTGTATTGTTCGAATAAGCACAAGACAGCCTCATAGAACCGTACCCGCATAAGGGCTTAATTTTTAATCTTGCCATCAGAAATTGAACGTTAGCTTTTGCTATTTAATCATCCGCCAAAAAAATATGGAATTTGGCATGCAATTACAGGTTCAGAGCTGCTTGGCTTTTAGGAGAAAAATATGGAAACTTTACTTAAAACTGAAATCGATGGTAAAACACTGAGTATCGAAACCGGCAAAATCGCCAAGCAGGCATCCGGTGCTGTTGTGGTTCAATATGGAGACACCATTGTACTTGTTGCGGTGGTATCTTCTCAAGAAAAACGCACCATGGATTTTTTGCCGCTTACCGTTGAATATCAGGAAAAGGGGTATGCGGCGGGCCGAATACCCGGAAATTATTTCAGACGCGAAATCGGCAGGCCCAGTGAAAAGGAAACCCTGACCGCCCGCCTTATAGACCGTCCCATCAGACCGCTTTTCCCCAAAGAATACCGATGTGAAACCCAGGTTATCGCAACTGTCCTCTCCATGGACCAGGAAAATGATCCTGACATTCTGGCAATGATAGGGACATCTGCGGCTCTTGAAATATCGGACATTCCATTCGCGGGACCCATCGCATGTGTGCGTGTCGGCCGCATAGACGGTCAATTTAAAATCAATCCTACCGTAGACGAATACGAAAAGCTGGACATCAACATCATTGTTGCCGGCTCAAAAACCGGTGTTGTAATGGTAGAAGGCGGTGGCAATATGGTTAGTGAATCTGACATGCTTGAAGCCATCTTTTTCGGCCATAAGGCCATGCAGCCGCTTTTGGATATGCAAGTGAAACTTAAGGAAATGAACGGTGTGCCCAAACGGCCCTTTATCCCGCCCCAAAGGGATAATGAGCTGGTTGAGAAAATTGAACCCCAGGCATCCCCACGGATATGCGAAGCCCTGACCATACCTGAAAAAATTAAACGTAGCGCTGCACTTGGGGCAATAAAATCAGACATTTTTGAACAGCTCGGGGAAGACTGTGTGGATCGCAAAAGCGAAGTAAATGCTATATTTAATGACATACTCAAAAAAATCAGCAGAGACGTTATTCTCAAAGAAAGGCGTCGAATTGATAATAGAAAATTTGATGAAATAAGGCCCATTACCTGTGAGGTCGGCATATTGCCCAGACCCCACGGCAGTGCACTTTTTACGCGTGGGGAAACCCAGGTGATCTGTGTGCTGACCCTCGGGTCGGGTCGGGATGAACAGCGTGTGGAAACGCTGCTCGGAGAAGAACAGAGGCCCTTTATGCTCCATTACAATTTTCCACCGTATTCGGTAGGAGAAGTCAGACGCATCGGCGGACCGAGCCGCAGGGATATCGGCCACGGCGGACTGTCCACCAGGGCCATAGAAAAAGCCCTGCCGCCCAAGGAAGAATTTGATTATACCATCCGCCTGGTTTCAGAAGTCTTTGAGTCCAACGGATCTTCATCCATGGGGACCGTATGTTCGGGGACCCTGGCGCTAATGGACGGTGGCGTTCCAATCAAAGCTCCGGTTTCCGGTATTGCCATGGGCCTTGTAAAGGAAGGAGATGATGTGATTATCCTGTCGGATATTCTCGGGGATGAAGACCACACCGGTGATATGGATTTTAAGGTTGCCGGCACAAAAGACGGCATAACCGCACTCCAGATGGATATAAAAATTCATGAACTTTCCAGGGATATTATGGGAAAAGCTCTTGAACAGGCACGCGCGGGTCGACTTCATATCCTTGACAGGATGTTGGAAGCGCTTAACGAACCTCGCGGGAAAATTTCCCCTTTTGCACCGATAATCATTACTCTCCATATTAATCCCGACAAGATCCGCGAAGTCATCGGTCCCGGGGGAAAAATCATCCGGGCCATTCAATCTGAAACCGATACAAAACTTGAAATAGATGATCAGGGCGTGGTCAAAATTGCCGCTTTTTCCCAGGAAGAAGCAGATGCCGCCGTGAAGATGATCGATGAAATTGTAATGGAACCCGAAGTGGGAGAAATTTATGAGGGGACGGTGGTAAAGATCATGGATTTTGGTGCGTTTGTCCAGATAATGCCCGGGACGGACGGTCTTGTACACATCTCACAACTCGCCAATCACCGAGTAAACAAAGTATCTGATATTGTAAAGGAAGGAGATCGCATCAAAGTCAAGGTGCTTGAAATCAACAGAGACGGAAAAATCCGTCTGAGCCACAAAGCTGTTCTGGAAGAAGAAAAATAGGCCAATAAAAATGGAGCACGCCGTAAATAAAACCGTTCTCAATAACGGCATCAGAATTGTCAGTAAAGAAATGCCCCATGTTCATTCCGTATCAATGGGAGTATGGGTAAATGCCGGCGCCCGGGATGAATCGTCATCTGAAAGCGGCCTTTCCCATTTTATTGAACATATGATTTTCAAGGGTACAAAAAAACGGACCGCTTTTCAGATTGCCAAGGAATTTGATGCCATCGGGGGTCAGAGCAATGCTTTTACAAGTGCTGAAAATACATGTTATCATGCAAAGGTCATAGATACCCATCTGGAGACCATGGTGGATATTCTTTCCGATATATTTTTAAACTCTGTGTTTGACGAAAAAGAGGTTGAAAATGAGCGGGCGGTTATTCTTCAGGAGATCTCCATGGTGGAAGACAGTGCGGATGAATACATCCATGTGCTTTCGGGAAGTAATTTCTGGGGGGATAATTCTCTGGGACGATCCGTTCTCGGCACCCGTGAAAACGTTGCGGGGTTTAATGCCCACAGCCTTAAAGGATTTTTTCACAAGTTTTATCAGCCCGAACGTATTGTTATTTCGGTTGCCGGCAACCTGGAACACAACCGCCTGGTTGATCTTATCGGGCCGGTCTTTGAATCCATTCGTCCGGGCAACAGTTTCCCCGAGCGTATTACCCCCAAAGGCAACAGCAGGGTTAACCTGCACCAAAAACCGTTGGAACAGGTTCATATCTGTCTGGGGACAAAAGGCATATCCATAACCGACCCGAGACGGTATGCATATTCCCTGATGAACACGATCCTCGGGGGAAACATGAGTTCAAGGCTGTTTCAGGAAATACGCGAAAAAAGGGGGCTGGCTTATTCTGTGTATTCTTTTATCTCATCGTATGTGGATACCGGTGTTTTTGGGGCCTATGCCGGCGTCAATTCTGAAAACGCCTGCAAAGCAACCGAACTGATTCTCAAAGAAATCAAAGGACTTAAAAACCTGCGGGTTGATCCAAACGAACTGCAGGATGCCAAGGAGCACACAAAGGGGAGTCTCATGCTTGCATCAGAGAGCAACGACAACCAAATGGTGCGCCTGGCACAGAATGACACTCATTTTGGACGCTATATCCCTTTGGAAGAAATTGCAAATAATATCGATTCGGTTACCCAAGACGACATCCTTGATCTGGCGGAAACCCTTTTTCAAAAAACAGGGTTTGCATTGACCATATTAGGACCGGTACCCCATGACAATGATTTTAACGATATTCTAACCCTCTGATTTATGCATACTTCTCCCACCATCAAATTTCTCCGTTTAAAACCGGAATCGGATTCGGATATTCCCCTGCCCCGCTACATGACACCCAGTGCCGCCGGCATGGACATCTGTGCGGCCATAGAAACAGATATGGTATTGACAAAAGGTGCTATTGCTTTGATACCCACCGGTTTTGCGGTTGCTATCCCCAAAGGATTTGAAATCCAGATTCGCCCAAGAAGCGGGCTGGCGGTAAATCACGGTATTGGGATTATTAATTCCCCGGGCACCATAGATGCGGACTATAGAGGAGAAGTAAAGATCGCGGTGATAAACCTCGGAGAAAAGAAGTATACGGTTCATCGGGGAGACAGAATTGCCCAAATGGTGGTCAAAAAGGTTTATCAAGCCAGACTAAAAGTGGTGGAACAACTCGATGAAACCGATCGCAATAGCGGCGGATTCGGGCATACGGGGCGTTAACATGAAAAAATCTGGGTTTTCAGACCCGTTGCAATCTGAACTCGATTACAATTTTCAAATTTGCATACTGGCAAGCGGAAGCAGGGGCAATGCCGTTTATGTTTCCGGCGGTTCAACCTCAATACTTATTGATGCCGGCCTTTCGGGAATCGAGATTGAACGTCGTCTTAACTCAAAAGGGCTTTATCCCGAAGATCTTGACGCCATTCTGGTATCTCATGAGCATACCGACCATATCCAGGGGGTGGGGGTTCTCTCGCGCCGTTTTAACTTGCCCATTTATATGAGCTCTAAAACAGAAAAAGCCTCGGTTTCACAGCTTGGAACTGTCCGGGTGATTAAGAACTTTGAATGCGGCTCCCCCTTTATGATAAAGGACCTTTTCATACATCCGTTTTCCATCTCCCATGATGCGAAAGATCCGTCCGGCTTTACCGTCAATCAGAACGGAACAAAAATCGGGATCGCCACAGATCTTGGCATTGCAACATCCATGGTTAAAGAGCATCTTAAAGGGTGTTCTTTATTGATTCTGGAAGCCAATCATGATGAGGACATGCTTATAAACGGTCCCTATCCATGGCCCATAAAACAACGCATTAAGGGCAGAACCGGGCATCTGTCCAACGAAGCATCGAAAAACCTTTTAAAAGAACTGCAACATGACCGGCTAAAATATGTGATACTGGCTCACCTCAGCCAAACAAACAATACTCCTCAAAAAGCCCTAAGCGAAGTGAGCCGGGCAATCACCCGTTGCAATGCACAACTTGATGTTGCAACTCAGGATGAATGCGGAGCACTGCTACGTCTCAAATAATTTGGCAATACCCCGTATCCCCGGGAAGGCCTACCAAAAAAAATCAATGAAATGGATGAACTTATACTACTTACAGATGGAAGTGTGAATCCTCAGTCAAATATTGGATATGGGGCTTACCTTGCTGTGTCCGAACGTGTTCTTTCGTTGGATTCGTTGAGATCGTGCGTGAAAGTCAGGCGATTTGAGCATACGTCTTCAACGAAACTGGAATTGCAGACATTATTATGGGCGCTAAGCGATATTCAAGCATTGGGGAGTAAGGTAATTGTGTATACGGATTCTCAAAACATTATGGGGTTACAGGAAAGACGTGATCGGTTTGAGCAAAATGATTATCGTTCAAAGAAAAATAAACGCCTCAACCATTATGAGCTGTATCAGGAGTTTTATAGAATGATTGATCAGTTGGATTGTGAATTGGTTAAAGTGCGTGGACATCAGGTATCGAATCAAAAAGATGATATTGATAGGCTTTTTACACTTGTGGATAGAGCTTCAAGGAA
>JAFDEW010000322.1 GCA_019310125.1 Deltaproteobacteria bacterium
CCGCAGGCAGCCATTCCGCCGCCCACAATCAGGATGTCAACTTCACGCTCTTCAACTTCAGGATCCTTGACAGCTTTGAGTTCTCCTAAAGGTTTATTCGGTAATGCCATATTATATCCTCCTTAAAATAAATATAATCATATTAATCATTTTGCTCGATTTCACAAACCATAGTCTGTTTAGACAGTTGTGGGTGTTGGCATCTCAAAACCGTCTGCCTCTTCGGTCGAAAGCACTTCACTGTCAAGGTCCTTGCCTACCAAATCCAAGTAAGCATTGGCAGCACCTTCCGGGGTTGTCCGGATGGGGAACTTAAAACGCTTGATGACACCGTTTCTGAATTTACAGGTCCACATAACATCCTCGGTTCCGAGCATCGGAATAATGCTGCTTCCCAGCGGAACAAAATCGGCATAACCTCTTACCTCAATCGCTTGTGTGGGGCAGATCTTTACGCACGAAAAACATTCCCAGCATTGATCCGGCTCCTGATTATAAGCCTTCATTTCATTGGGCTCCAGAACCATCAGATCGTTTGGGCAAATGTACATGCAAGCGGTCTTGTCCCCGCCTTTGCAGCCATCACATTTTTCAGCAATTACAAAACTTGGCATTTACGTACCTCCTGATTTTTTTGATAAATGTTCAATATGTTAATCTCTTCCAACAATTTCCGGTACAATTTCTAAGCGTTTTGCACCTCCCTTCAATAATCTTAGCACTAAAGGCCATAATTTGTATTAATCATAAAAAAAGTTTCTATCCGTCTTTCACAAAACCACGAAACACCGTGATTTAAGAATCCGAAATGATTGAATACTCAATTATTCTATAAAATCAACAAGATAGACTGAAAAGAAAACCCAAAAAGATTAGATAACAATTAACATTATCCTTGTCAAGAACTTTTGAAAAAACTAATCTATAAATTTCTAAACATTACAATTTTATTTTGGCCTGATCATACATATAAATTTAACCATTTGAATATACACTATATATTGTGATTAATGCCATTCATGTTGCGTAAACCATTCAGGATATGAATCTGATCTAGTATATAGGCATCCATTGTGATGTGTATGTACCATCCTGACCTGTTTACTTACACTATGGATCTTCCAAGGCCACCCCATTTAAACAAGTAATTGCTCGGAATAAATAAAGTTGCCGGCTTATGAAAATCATGAAAATTCCAAGCACCAAATCATAAATCTTTTACCCTGTTAAATAATGCTCCACATTAAATCTACGATTTATTTAACAGGGCAGGCAAATCTCAATGACCAAAATTCAAAATTCAAAATTCAAAACAGATAGAATGACGGCAAGATATTCAATAAGTAATTGATATATTTTGGTAATTTGAATTTATAATTTTGATATTGTTTGTAATTTGAGTATTGTGATTTGGGATTTTAGTACCGTATCCGGGAAAGCAAATCGCGTCTATCTGAATAAGTTAGGGTTGACTTTGACGTTTCCCTGATGGATCTTCCCGGGGATGTGCATTTTTTGTTGACATATGGTACTTGATTGGTCATTTGTTATTTGTGATTGATTGATGATAGTTTTTCAGTGCAACGCAACATGGAGAAACTTTTATGGAAAACAATATGACGCCGCTTTCATTAAACGATACGTTTAAATTTTCATGTTCAAAAAAAGTGCCCTGTTTCAATGAATGCTGCCGGGATCTTAACCAGTTTCTCTTCCCTTATGATATATTGCGCATGAAAAACCGACTCGGGCTGCCATCCAATCTTTTTCTCGAGCAGTATACGTCTCAGCACACAGGCCCCGAAACCGGGCTCCCGATCATCACTTTCAAGACAGATCCGTTTAAGGAATTAAAATGCCCGTTTGTGAGCCCGTCCGGATGCATCATATATGAGGATCGGCCATCATCGTGCCGGACGTATCCCCTTGTTCGCGTAGCATCACGATCCAGAATTACCGGCGTCATAACCGAACAGTATTTTCTTTTAAAAGAGCCCCATTGTCTGGGATTTAAAGACGGGCACATCCAGACCGTCAGGGAATGGATAGAAGATCAGGAAATTTCCGTCTATAATCAGATGAACGATCTGATGATGGAAATCATCAGCCTCAAAAATTGCCTGATTCCCGGTCCGCTGGATATCAAATCCAGGCTCATGTTTCACCTGGCATGTTATGATCTGGATAATTTCAGATCCCATATATTTGACCGGGGACTCTTAGATAACCGGAACATCGATTCCGGTACGTTAGATGCGGTAAAAAATGACGATGTTGAACTATTAAAGCTGGGCTTTCAATGGATAAAGCACACACTTTTTGGTGAAATTTGACAAGATCGACAGGATATACAAGATTTGCTTATGCCTTAATTGAGCGTATACACAATGCTTAGCCAATTAAGTGTGAAGTGATCTAAAGTGACTAAAGTGATCTAAAGTTAAGGAATATTACCAATTTATATAAAAGCTGGAGCGTAGCGACACCTTAACTTTAGGCACTTCAAACTTTAGTTCACTTTAGTCACTTTTCCAGTCTGTTCTGTAAATTCTGTCTAAAAAAACATGGTGAAAATCATGGAAATCAAAAACAAAGTTGCTCTGGTGCTCGGCGCCGTAAAAGGGATCGGAAAAGGCATAGGACTTGCCCTTGCACGGGAAGGCGCAAAAGTCGCCTTAAATTATTTTGACTGGGAAGAAAGTCTGGATGAACTACAAAAGGACTTTGCCAAAACCGGTCAGGATTACCTGATTAACAAAACCGACCTGCTTAACACCGAAAAGATTCAAGGGCTTATTAAAAAAGTTGTCAATCATTTCGGGCGCCTGGACATTTTGATAAATAACATCGAGCGCGGCGGATGGCCGGTGGTTCACGGACCGTATGTTCGGGAGCAGTGGGATCTTGAAATGGCCACCACCCTGCGCGCCAAACGATGGGTCTTCGATTCGGCCCTTCCGTATCTAAAGGCCTCCGGAGACGGGGTGGTCATAAATTTTTCTTCCATCGCCGGCATGGTCGGACGGTCCGGTCCTGCCAGCTATATATTCAATGAGGGTTATGCCGCTGCAAACCGAGGAATTTCCCTTTTAACCGAGACCTGGGCCCGCATGGGAGCACCTGAGGTTCGCGTAAATGAAATCATGCTCGGTTTTGTTGAAACCCGGCATGGTGCAAAAACCAGGGGTTGGGGTCTGCTCAGCGATGAACAGAAAGCTGCTCTTTATGATCATACGTTGCTAAGGAGGACCGGCACCATAGAAGATGTGGTAAAAGCGGTAATTTTTATCATAAAAGACGCACCGTTTATGACCGGCAGTGTTCTGCGGCTGGACGGCGGCTATGTTTTGGGCGGTGATAAGGTTGCGCCCATTCCGGAAGGTGTCCTGTAAGACTTATCTTTGACGGTCTCGTAAAAAGTCCAACTTCTGCGTTGTGCTGCATTTCGCAATCATTCAACGTACGAAAAGTACGCCTCATAATTACAAAATTTGCGACGCCTTTTTATCCCGAGAGAAACCGTCTAAATCGGACTTTTTACGAGTTCATTAAAATTAAACTCCTTATTTTTACAACAATCCCCGGGGGCAGAGCAAACTGACCGACATTCCATATTAGTTAGGCGACCATTTCCGTTTTTATATTCATGGATAGCCTTGTGGAGCGCTTTTACTGCCAGTTGTATGCAGTGGTGTTTTTTTGAGGGAACATCTTCAAGCTGGTTGAAAACATCGCCGTCATCAATATTCAGAGCATATTCAAGGTCTTTACCCTTAACGAGATCAACAGACGCCATGGCTGCGGAAATCGCACCCGGACAGCCAAGCACTTGGTACCGAACATCTATTATTGTGTTATGATCTATTTTAAGAAAGACTTTCAGCGTGTCTCCGCATGTGCCGAGCATCTCGGACACCTGGTCCGCATCCGGCAAACTGCCCATATACGGTTTTTCAAAATAATAATTGATGGCTTTTTCCGAATACCCGAGATCTGCGAGCATCTTTCGTTCGTCACCGTTATCGTTCTCAACCAAAATTTTGTTCTGATCTTTTTCTACACCATTTAATGAATGCATTCTAAAACTCCCTGAGATTAATTTCCACTCCAAAGATTTTCCGCGCTACAATATGAACAAAAACTTTATGTGTCAAGAGAGTGTTGTTTTTTATTTCAGGGTAAACGTATTTGATTTCGTTGCAGCGAAGCGACGGCGTGGTGGAGCGTTTTCCCTGTATTGAGATTAAAATGCGTTTGCCTGGTTTTTATTTTAAATGCTGTTTTGAATAAAGTATCTTGTCACCCGAACAAAAAAATATTATGACAGCAGAAAAATTTTCCATTATATGTGCCCTGCAAATAAACGGTGATAAATGTATTACTTATATATACTGACCCTATTAGTCCTTTTGATTTCGGTTTTTAAAAGTCCGGACAAAACATCTAAAGCGGTCAAGATAGCGGTTAAAAAGTTTACTAATATTTTGCCGGCCTTTTTGAGCATGCTTATTCTGGTTTCATTTATTCTTTTTCTAATCCCTGATGAAATCATTTTAAAATATCTTGGAGACAAAAATAAATTTGTCGGCATAACCCTCGCCTCGTTTTTTGGTTCCCTCACTTTAATGCCGGGATTCATCGCCTTTCCGCTGTGCGGGATTCTATTAAAAAAGGGGGTAACGTATATGGTATTATCCGCTTTTACCACCACGTTAATGATGGTGGGAATACTGACGTATCCCATTGAAAAAGCGTATTTCGGAACAAAGGTAACTATCATTAGAAATATGTTCAGCTTTTTCATCGCCATTGTCGTGGCCTTAGTGACCGGAATTTTCTTTGGGGAAATAGGGGTATGACCTTTAGTGCTAAAATAAAACTATCGGGCTTTTTTGCCTATATCGGTTTTGTGGCCGCTTCTTTTATTCTGGACTTTAGTCCCGGTAAACTCATAGGGACAAATTTTTACAGTTTTTCCATAGAGATGCTTAAAATTCTACCCTGTGCGTTTATTTTAATAGGATTATTTGAAGTATGGGTAAAAAGAGAAACCGTTGAAAAACATCTCGGAACGGAGTCAGGGTTTCGAGGGTATCTATGGACGATACTGCTTGCCGGCACCACGGTCGGCGGTTTATATGTCGCTTTTCCCATTGCTTATTCTCTGCATTCCAAGGGAGCAAAACTGAGTATTATATTCACCTACATCGGGGCGTCGGCAATTTGCAGAGTGCCGATGACAATATTTGAAGCCTCTTTTATGGGGATAAAATTTTCAATGATACGGGTCCTCGCATCTGTGCCTTTGGTTATTGCAACTTCGATCGTATTGGGAAATTATCTGACAAAACGAAAATACAAAGTATTGCCCGGTAAATAAGGTGGGTTATTCAGGATAGAGTTTTATCTGAAATCAGTACAATTTGAATACCTTAGGAGGAAGAATATGATTAGATTATTACTGGTAACACCGCACAGAAACTCTTTGTTGGAATTGGCTTTGGCCATGGAAAAATATGACGATGTTGAATTAACATGGACGGATTCAGGACAAAAAGCCCTGGATAAGCTATCGGAGACTTCCGTGGATCTTGTTGTAATCGATAAAGATCTTGGAGACATGCCAGGACTTGAATTTGCAGAAAAATTGCTCCGGGTAAACCCAATGATCAACAGTGCCGTATTAAGTTCGCTGCCATCCCATGAATTTCATGAGGCCAGTGAAGGTCTCGGAGTTTTTGCACAATTACCGCTCCGGCCTGCCAAAAAAGATGCAGAAAAACTGTTAAAGGGCCTGAGAAACCTGAAAGACCTCACCGCAGGTATTACCATTGGCAGTAAAGATCCGGGTTCATAGGGCTCGGATTTGGTCCATCGCGGAGGGGTAATATGGATAATTACGTTTACCAACAGGTTTCAGGATTCGGTATTTACTGACACCTGAAACCTGAAACCCATGAGCAGATTTGATCTATGGCAGAGCCATCTACCTCTGACCTGGCCCAAAGGACCAGGTTTTAAATGTAAAAATAAAAAGCATCCGATATATTTCTGTTCAAAATTGATATGATCACAACTCCAACTAAATATTCT
>JAFDEW010000323.1 GCA_019310125.1 Deltaproteobacteria bacterium
TGTAATTTTAAAAAAATACCATTTTATTTACCTTTCAGGAAAGCCGATGACACCCCATCTCCTGCGTTATCAAGGCCTTGCGGTAGACGACTACAGCTGCGGCCTTGATGCCTTAGACCTGGGGTATCCTCGACTTTCGATCATTTAGGGTAAAACAAATGATTCAGATAAAAAAAAGGGCGATTCGATTGAATCGCCCTGCAAAAAGGTTGTGGAGAAAGGTTGAAAATTCTACAAGACCGTGTCGCATATAAAGGTTGTGGAGAAAGGTTGACAATCCTACAAGTTCATGTCGCGCATAAGGGTTGTGGAGAAAGGTTGAGAATCCTACAAATTCATGTCGCGTATATGGGTTGTGAAGAAAGGTTGACAATCCTACAAAGCCCTGCCGAAAAAAACTGGCTTCCCGAAATGCCGTTATTAACACCGGAGTGCATCATCTTTTTGATATTTATTTTTGAAGACTCCCGGCAGAAAAGATGCACGCACACCCGAGAAACCTTTTCTTTTAAAATTCTTTTAAAAATTTATTTATGCAAAATCTATGCAAGAATACATATTCTTTTTAAATAAAATTTGTAAATATTTTGTATATTTTTATATATCAATTAGTTAGATTAGTTAGCTTAATAGCCAAAATTACAAGGCAACTCATGTATTGACAATATTTGGCATTTGACCTGTCATTTTTTGACAGATTTGTCATTTTTTTGGCTCATTTGAGAAGTAAAAATCCTGGCTCAGTGGACCAGGCTTTTCGAGGCAGAATAAAAATTATGAAAATTTTTTCATAAATTTTGGATAGTTTATTTCCTATTTTCACCTGTTTTTCTATGATCCGGCAGAACGGTTTTATGGCGCATGACTATCATAACTAATTAATATCTTATTTCTTTTTATTTAGATGCTCAATATTAACCGACTGTGTATAATTTTTGCATAACCCGAGTGAAGATAAGAAAATTTAGGATGAAACACATGCCCAAGTTAAAACCAATATCCGGGGAGATGAATGACGTGTCAGAACATTACCTTTTTACATCACGATTAAAACTTCTCATTATTATGACTAAGGCTTATTTAAACGGTTGTCCACTCGGGAAATACAGAAAACAAGCCATTGAAGAAAATGCAAATCAAGTCTTTTACCATTCACTTCAATGGATAAGCGAATCCGCCGCATTGAAAGAACACGCATTAGATACACAAACCCATGCCCTTTCAAGTTTAGAACCCTCCGAAGAAAATATGTTTTATAAAAGAGTTCAACTCCTTGCGGTCATGGCGAAAACCATAGTCAGGGACCGCCCCATGAATAAGTTCAGAAAAAAAGCCCTTGCCGATAATCTGAACAAGATCTGTGAGACACTTGTTTTTACTTTTAAGATTAATGAGATAAACTTTCTAAAAGTAGCCTAACCAACAAGCCGCTGGGTATGAATCACGGCTGTTGGCAATATGAAAATTCATGTTCGTCTGCGCTACGTATTTAGCTTTGGGGAAAAGGTGTCAGGTTTCAGGTGTCAGGGGACATGTAGGTTTCAGGTGTCAGTGTTCAGGTTTCAGGTCTGGCGATTCCTGAAACCTGTCACCTGAGACCCGATGGCGAGGTTTTCGCTCAAAAATAAATAAGTTAATGCGTGAGAACCATTTTAACAAATCGGTAATGCTCCTGAAACTGAACACTGATACCTTACGATTGAACTCAATAACCAACAATCTTGATTTACACCCCAAGCCGCTCTTCAAACCTGCTTTCCCATAGCCCGACGCCCATACGAAAAAGAAATAAGCACGTCTTTCGAAAATAAATTGCAATAAAGCATATGTCTATGTATAGAAACCGAGTTGGTTTCCATCCAGAAATTGCCCTTTTCCGCAATCTCTGCGTCAATCTGCGGAATACCTTGTGCGGCGTACCACTTGTACGCCTCCGCGGTATTCCTTGATTTGACTCGGGGCGTCCATGCCCCTCGCCCTTACGGGCGGCTATTCAGCCGTCCAATTCGGCTATCCTGCAGAATTGTCCTTGACCTTGCGAAAAATTGCTAATTTCTGCATAGGAAACTTACTAAAAAGGCTGCTTTTATTTAGACACAGAAAGTTTTATGAAAGAATAAAATCCTCAGAAATGCACATTTGATAAGCTTTTAAAATAAATAATTTCTTGCTTAGAGTCTAATCATGTCTAAATAATTATTACCGCCTTAGTAATTTGTGCCCATTATAGATTTCCGGATGGACACAAGATGGGAATTTTCTATATGAAATCTAAAGCATTAATCGTTTTTGACATGGATGGTGTCATTGTTGATGTCTCACGCTCATACCGGGACACGGTAAGACAGACCGCCAGATTATTTTTCAAGGGAGCAGAGTCATGGAAGGATTTGCCCGATCCACTGTTTTCCTTAACGGATCTTGCCAGCGTTAAACAAAGCGGGGGCCTGAATAATGATTGGGACTTAACTTTTTTGGTAATAACCCTGTTATTCACTTTGGTAAAAAGTCCGACATACGATCAGGACCCGGACCCCTGGACCCGGTATAATAAAGTGATCGGCAGTTGTGATGTTACGGCCCTATCGCAGTTTTTAAACTCCGAGAAAAGCCCGCTAACCTCTCTATTGAAAAAAAACGGCAAACAGAAAAATGAATTTATTACCGGCCTTTTCACCGGCGATGTTGGGAGCGGAAATATCATCAAGCAAATTTTTCAGGAGATATATCTTGGAAAAGAGATGTTTGAAGCTACTTATGGAATTCCGACAAGAATGTACCACGAAAAAGGGTTTATAAACAGAGAAAAACTTATGATTGACAGATCCATCCTTGAAAACCTCTCAAAAACGAATATTCTGGCCATCGCCACAGGACGGCCCAAAGCCGAGGCCGACTACCCTTTGGATTTGTTCGGTTTGAGAACGTTTTTCAAAATTATATACACACTTGACGACTGTATTAAAGAAGAACAAAGCATATATAAAAACGAAAAAAGAAGAGTTTCTCTCAGCAAACCCAATCCTTATATGCTTGATGCTATTGCAGAAACCCAAAAACATAATGTCTCCAGATTCTATTACATTGGGGATATGCCGGATGATATGCTAGCAGCCTCAAGATCCAGAACAGGATTTGCCGGTATCGGAATTCTTATATCATCGTCTGACAAAAACAAGCTGAAACAGGATCTGTTACAGGCAGGTGCAGATTATATAATTGAAGATTTTGAGGCATTAAAAAACATCATACCCTAGTCGAGTCAAACTAACTTCAGGGCTACTGACCCGGCGTAAATTCAGATTCAACATATTTTAATGAAGAATCCACACCTTGAGGGCATATTAAAGATGAACATCGAACGTTGAACATCGAACAATGTATTCTACCATTTATAATAAAGACAAAGCGACCCGCCCGCCTCGCCTGAGCGAGTCAACAAAAGGACGAAGAGCATTGAGTACGGCTCGCGATGGCGGGCAGGAGCGCCTTCCACATTCGACGTTGGGCAGGAGCGCCTTCCACATTCGACGTTTTTACCCCGTGAAACTTTTTTTCTATTTCACTGGGGCGACGTTGAACGTTCGATGTTCGATGTTCAAATTGCTTCATCTGAAATTACGACTAAACCTTCATGTCACGTTGAAATTACGTATACAGGTCAGGAGTTCTGAAGTTGGAGTTTTCCTTGTTATGATTTGGATGTTATGCTATCCCCTACCTATGAATTTGCGAAAAATGAAATATTTGCCTTATAAAAAGCTCAAATACAGGTTCGATTTTGAAATCGGCTACCTTACAAAAAGCCCTTGTAGAGAATGTGAGAAAAGAAAAGATTTCCCTGACTGTATGGACGATTGCAACATGCTCGACAAAATACACACCATTTTGTGTGAAGCCATATCGTGTTCAAAACGCCGTTAATCCGTATAATCAACGGAGGAATCTATGACCGGCATGAAACTTAGTGATATCCCCGCCTGGAAGAAATTGATCCGGCAAGCTGATATCATGAGTCGTCCTGAAAAACATCTCAGGTATCTACTGAAAGAAAAAGATCGACTTGTAAATTTCTCTTTGAATGGCGCAGGTATTTTTTATGATTTTTCACGTCAGAGGCTGGATGAGCAGACCATGGAACTTCTGTTCAAACTTTCTGATGCCCGGAGGCTGAAAGAGAAGTTTACCGCTATGGTCTGCGGTGAAAAGATCAATACAACTGAAAACAGAGCGGCGCTTCATACAGCAGCAAGGAATTTTTCAGGCAATCCGGTTTTTGTTGACGGTAAAGATATAATGCCTGAAATAATAAGCGTCAGAGAGGCAATCAAAGGGTTTGCATCACAAGTTCATGATGGAAAAATAACCGGGTCAACCGGCAAACCGTTTAAACATGTGATTGTCATCGGCATCGGGGGATCATATCTGGGGACGGAGTTTGTGGCCCGGGCATTGGATCCGCTGGCAGATAAAAAAATTGAAATGTCCTTTCTTTCAAACGTGGACATTCATAATTTTGGATCCATTGCTTCGGCTATCGATCCTGAAACCACCCTGTGGATTGTCATCTCAAAAAGCTACACAACAGCGGAAACCATGGCCAACACCCACCAGGCGTATGCCTTTATGACGGAAAAAGGTCTTGATCCCGCCCAACATTTTGTCACGGTTACCAGTATGGGATCTCCGGGAGATAATCCTTCAAATCCCGTGCTTGATTCATTTCATATGTTCGATTATATCGGTGGAAGATATAGTGTTACCTCAGCGGTAGGCGGAGTTCCCCTGAGTCTGTATTTAGGGTATGAACGGTTTGAACGGTTTTTGAAAGGCGCTCAAGACATGGACCTTCATGCTCAAAACGCCCCCATGGAAAAAAATATTCCCCTTATCGCAGCGCTTATTTCCGTCTGGAACAATAATTTCCTGGGATATCCTGCTCATGCCATCATCCCTTATGCGTCTCCGTTGTCCAAACTGGCCACTCATATCCAGCAACTTAACATGGAAAGCAACGGAAAGTCCGTCACCCAATCCGGCGAACTGCTGGATGAGCCTTCGGGCACGATTATTTTTGGAGAACCCGGAACCAATGCACAGCATTCATTCTTTCAACTGGCACATCAGGGTCGTCCGTTTCCCATTGATTTCATCGGTGTCATCAATCCCCACTTTAAACAATATCAGAGCCTCTCAAAAGGAGTCACCAATCATCAGGAACTCTGGTCGAATCTGATTGCACAACCCCAAGCCCTTGCAAGGGGAAAGCAAGACACAAATCCGGCAAAATCTTTTTCCGGTAACCGGCCGTCATCAACGCTTATTTTAAATGATCTTTCGCCGGAAAATATCGGCCGGCTGCTTTCCTTTTATGAAGCTAAAACCGTTTTCGAAGCCTTTGTATGGGGTATAAATCCCTTTGATCAGTTCGGCGTGGAGCTGGGAAAAACCCTTGCTACGGATATCCGAAAACAGATGGCACTAAAAAATCAGAACCATGAACACCGCTTTGATGACGTGGATCCCATAACCGGATTTTATCTGGAGACGCTGTTCCCCGATAAGTGATTGAATGGGTGTGAATCACGGCTGTTGGCAATATGAAAATTCATGTTCGTCTGCGCTACGTATTTAGCTTTGGGGAAAAGGTGTCAGGTGTCAGG
>JAFDEW010000324.1 GCA_019310125.1 Deltaproteobacteria bacterium
GTACGGTGCCCGTAACGAACCCCGTCATATTTGCCGGCGCTCGATGAGGCCTCAACCGATCCGATCACATTATGAACAATCCCGGCAAGGTCAAAATCTTTTAAACCTGCCTCCCGGATCTGAATGCCGCTTTTTACCAGCCGGGATATGGCCGAATCAAACGCACGGGATTCATCCTTTTCCATGGTTTCAAGACATTCCTTGAGGATACCACAGGTGCGAATGGGCTCATCCGTCTCAAGCACTTGACTGAACTCCGGTATTTCAAGGCCGGCGCCAAACTCCGGCATGGACAAATCGCGGGAATCATTCCCCACCACAACCGACATCACTTTGGCAATATCATCAAGGTGTTTTGCCACAATCCCAAAACACTCCATGGATGGAACCAGACCGATAAGTCCGAAGCGGGATACAATTCCATAGCTGGGCTTAAATCCGATAGCACCGGCCATGCATGCGGCCATGCGGGCTTCTCCCAAGGTATCCGTCATCAGGACAGTGTCAACATCGCCGGTATTTAAAACCATGGCTCCGGTATCGCCGGCCAGGCCAAACCCGAACTCGCTCATGCAAATGCTGCCCTTAAGGGTTGCACCGGCTTGTTTGAGGCGCTCGATAACCGTTGCATCATAAATCGCGGTAAAGCCTTCAAGGGCCTTGGACCCCGCCTGTATGGGCCAGCCTCGCACAGACATATTGGGCTGGATGGCGATAGATATTTCGCCGAGCAGACCGCCATTTAAACCGGTTGAAGGAGATGAAGCCATATGGGTAAATAGTGTTTCTTGCATATAAACTCCTTAAAGTCTTTTCTGAGACCCTTGAAAAACGCCCCCTTTCGCCCAATTCCTGCGTAAGGCTCAAATTTTAATCCTCAAAATACTCAATGTATTTCTGTGGTTAAAATCTTCGCCTTTCTTGGCCTTGAACTAAATTGAACATTTTTCAAAGGTCTCATTCTAAGATCGTTGCTACTTTGAAAAAATCGCCCTTGACGGCGGGGGCATTCTTAAACAATTCACCAATGTCCGTTTGTGGACAGGACTCAGAAGATGACCCGTCCCTAAAGCGGTTTTCCAGGGTAAAAACTGAAAAGGCCGGTTCCTGTTCTCTATCGCCGGCGTGAGCGGTAACCCGCTCAGCCATTCGAACCGCATCTGCAATGGCGCTTTGGATTGCCGGTCGTTCCCCGTCCCGAATCCCAATACGGGAAACCCAGGAAAGATGATCGATCCGGTCTTTTTGGTGCAACGCCCCCGGGAGTTCTTGTTTCCCTCTGATATCGAGCAAGCCTAATTCAGCCAGCTGCTCATGGGCAACCTCGTCAGGGGCCTGCGTCAGAGGGCAAAAGGCGCTGCGATTCTTTGGAAACGCCGTGACTTCACGGATTGATGTGGTTTTCAGGATCATGGCAGCCACGCGGTCCATGCCAAGGGCAAGTCCCCCGTGGGGAGGTGGTCCGTATTCGAAGGCATTCAAAAAGAATCCGAATTTTTCTTCCACTTCTTGATCCGAAAGGTTCAAGGCCTGAAAAATCTTCTGCTGGAGTTCCTTTTGATGAATGCGGATACTTCCGCCGCCCAGTTCCTCACCATTAATCACAATATCATAAGCACGTGACATCAGCGACATCAGTTCATCGGAATTTTCGGGATCAAAGTCGGTTCGATCCGGAGCGGTAAATGGATGGTGATGTGACGCAATGCCGTTGTCCGTCACCTCAAAAAGCGGAAAATCGGTAATCCAAACCGGACAATATGTGTCCTGGGGAATCATGTCCAAGCGGCGGCCCACGTGCAGCCGGAGATGGCCCAGTGCGGTGTTGACCAAACTTCGGGACGAATCAGCGATCATCAAGATGACATCACCGTTTTCAGCGCCAAAGCGTTCCATCACCGATCGCTGTTCCGTTTCACTGAAAAATTGGACGATATTTGAGTCCAGCTTTCCATGGGTCACTCGCATCCAGGTCATGCCTTTTGCCCCGAAGCCGGGTACAATTTCCTTTGCATATTCATTTTGAAGAATGTTTTTGCTCAGGTGTTGGGATGCGCCCTTGACGTTAAAGCCCTTGATATATCCGCCGCGATGCAGGATCTGCTTAAAAATCGAATACCGGGTGTGGGAAAAAATGTCCGTGGTTTCGACAAATCTTAACCCAAACCGCAAATCCGGCCTGTCGGTTCCGGTGGATTCAACGGCCTCATGCCAGGTCATCCGGGAAAACGGTTGCGGCAGCGTTATCCCGCCGATTTCAAACATGCGAACGAGCAACGCTTCAATAAGCTCAAAGATGAACGCCTCGTCGATAAAAGAGGCTTCAAGGTCCAGCTGAGTAAACTCGGGTTGCCGGTTGGGACGAAGATCTTCATCTCGAAAGCAACGGGTAATCTGGTAATACCGGTCAAAGCCGCCGATCATAAGAAGTTGTTTGAATAGCTGGGGGGATTGCGGCAATGCATAAAAATGTCTTGGATGATGACGACTGGGCACGAGGTAGTCACGGGCACCTTCTGGGGTGCTTTTGGTCAGCATGGGCGTTTCCACCTCAATAAAGCCTTTTGCATCAAGATAGTCCCGAACACATTTATTTAGCTGGTGTCGTTTGAAAAGAAAATCCTGCATGGTTGGCCGTCGAAGGTCCAGGTATCTATACTGAAGCCGCAGATCTTCTGACACTGCTTCGGTAACCAGGGCAGCCCCGGCGACCATTGCCTTTTCAGAAATGCTAAATGGCAAAGCCCTCGATTGGCTGAGGATTGTCAGATCCGTAGCAACAACTTCTATGTTTCCGGTTTCGATGGATGGATTTTCAGTGCCTTGTGCACGTTCGGTCACTCGGCCGGACACGGTAATGCAAAATTCGTTTCTAAGAATAGACGCCTGAAGACAGATCTCCATGGAGGCATACTCCGGGCTAAAAACCACCTGAACAATGCCGCTTCGATCCCGCAAATGAATAAACAGGATATCTCCATGGTCGCGCAATGCATCTACCCAGCCGAACAGTTGGACGTCACGCCCGACATCGGACAAATTAAACCGGCCACAGTATGACCGTCCTCGGTAATTCATAACGCTTTCTTCCTTTCCCTGTCGTTGAAACCTGTTAGTATAAATAATAAAACACTTTATGTGTTAGTTTGAATAATAAGAAATATGGTATGTAATCCAATTATACTCGAACCTCAAGTTTTTTCTTGTGATTCAGGAACGAGTGAGTGTCCATCTTTTCCTGGTTGTGGTTATTTTCCTTTTCCCCCTCCATAAAAGTAAAGAATCCTGGCCCAGAGGACCAGGATTTGGTTATCCCCAGAGGGGATTTGCTTTATTAAAAGTTCATTGACTTATTGAAATTCCAAATAACAAATCCCAAAAAACAAATAAATAACAATGACCGAAATTCAAAATCCCAAACAAAAAAACAATCGCTCACGCGGCGCACGCGCAGCGCAGGCGCTTGCGCCGCGTGAGCGCCTGCGCTGGGCGTGACCGAAAG
>JAFDEW010000325.1 GCA_019310125.1 Deltaproteobacteria bacterium
AACATCAACAGACAATTTTATGTTGTCTTTGGCCATTCGTCCTTTTATCATGCCAAGGGTATTGGAAAGGATATCTTTAATGCAAGCAGAACTGCTTTCTTCCTGCCAATCCTTTGCAAAGGAAAGGAGATTTTTTACAATCTCTGCAATGCGATCCGATTCTTTGATAATTTTGCTTGGAATATCTTCATCCCGGCCCTGCTCGTGGTATCGCTCTTTTAGTATCTCGGCATAGCCCATGATGCCGCTGATGGGATTATTTATTTCATGCGCAACACCGGCGGCCAGGGTGCCAATGGCCTCCATTCTCTGGGCGTGCTGGAGTTGTGCTTCCATTCTCTTTCGTTGGGTAACGTCTTTTAAAATAATAAGAATAGGGTTTTGCTCATCGTCTTTGATCGGTATAATATTTAACGTGACCTGTTTATTATTCAGTTCCACAGGAGCTTCCGAGCTGATGAATTGTTTTTTTCCGCCCGGATATTCAAGAGAATCCATAATTCTTTTTCGATGTTTTTCATTAAAAAGTCCTGTGAAGTTTTTAGACAATATGGTTTCCTCAGGAATACCGATAATTGAGACGGCAGCAGGATTTATGTAAACAATCTTAAAATCAGAAGTAAAAGCCAACAATTCCTTGGTAATTTCTCGTTTAAATAGTTTTTCTCGTCCGATTATTTTTACTTTCGGCCTTTGTTCCGGTTCAACGTCTGAATGTTCTATAGCTGTAAGAACATGCTCGGCCATTTTATTAAAAGGTCCCTTTGCAATGCAGACATCGGCGCCGTAGTCCGCGATACGTGGCTCCTCCTCGGTTGCGATTGCAGAAAGAATAACAACAAAAATATCTTTAAACTTGGGGATGCTCCGAATTATCCGGCATAGCTTTTTTCCATCGATATTCGGCATGATAAGGTCGGCAAATATTATGTCAGGAATATCCGTTTTTAATATTTCAAGAGCGGAGAGACCGTCTGGTGCGGTCCATACTTGATGACCTTTTTTTTCAAGTAACTGACTCATAAACTTAAGCATTATTGGATGGTTGTCCACAACCAGTATTTTCTTCATGTCATTACATCCTTTTGAATAAGTTCAAATTAAAACCTCAACATTTGACAAGACCGGCCGCGGTATACAGTTTTTCCTGGTATGTCTTGGCGATTTGTGCAGTTTTTTCCAGCTGTCCGGCACGGGCTGTCTTTCCAATTGTTTCTGCGAGTTCATGAAATTCGTTCAAACCCATGTTCAAAGCGGCACCTTTCAAAGAATGGGCAATCCGGGCTGCTTTTTCCTCACTTGACATATCAATGGCAATCCAAAGCTCGTTTAGGTCTTCCATACCGGTCTCAACAAAAAGTTCAAACAACTCAATATACTCTTCTTCTTCCAGGCCCAGATTTTTCGATAATTCTTTGAAATTCATAGCGACTCTTTCAAATTCAAACGATGTTAACTCGTTACGCTTTTGATACCCATTTCTCGATGACTTTCAATAGAAGCTCACTTTTAATCGGTTTTGTAATATGGTCGTCCATTCCACATTCAAAACATTTTTTTCTGTCTTCCTTCATGGCATTTGCTGTGACTGCGATAATCGGAATCCTTTTGATTGCAGATTGCGAATTGCAGATTGCGGATTCTTCCCATTCGCGTATACGATGAGTGGCTTCAGTTCCATCCATTTCGGGCATCTGCATATCCATAAAAATCAGATCAAAATCTGCGGGTGAGGTTGTGAATTTCTCAACCGCCTCTTTTCCGGTAACGGCCGTTTCTACCTGACAACCGGCTTTGTTCAGCATTATCTTCGCCAGCTTCTGATTGACCGGGTTATCCTCTGCCAAAAGAACGCGAGCACAAGGCGTATCCTCATCAAGAAGTGAATATGAGTGCTTCGTTTGATTTTGGATGTCATGATCTTTTCTACCCTGCAATCCGCAATCTGCATTCCGCATTCCAATGCTTTTCTCCAACATCCGGTAAAGTTTATCTCTACGAACCGGTTTGCTCAAAAAATTGTCAAAACCCGCATCTTTGCATTTTTGAGCATCATGATCCATTAAATAAGATAATGCTATTAAATGAATATGTTGTGATTCAGAATTCGCGGGGACGGATTTTAGATCTTTGATTGAGGATTCAACACCACGAATCTGCTTGGCCAGTTCATGGCCGCTGAGGCCGGGATTTTTAATGCCTATCATACAACAATCAAACGGATCTTCGGTTTGTAAGGTCTTTTGGAATGTTGGTATGACATGGTTGTTTTTCTTCAGCGCCGTTACATTCATTCCTGCCGATGACAACATATGGCTCAATGTGTTTACAGCGGTCGGGTTGTCATCAAAAACAAGTATTTTCTTACCGGAAAGAAACAAGGGTGCGGATTTTCGGGTTTTGTTATCTTGAGCTTTTCCAAGCCAAACGGTAAAATGAAATGTACTTCCCGGACCCCCCTTACATTGACGATTGACGATTGACGATTGACGATTATTTTGGATTTTTATATTATTTTTGAATCGACAATTTTCAATATTCGATTGACAATTGAGTGGGCTTTCTGCCCATGCATCGCCATGCATCATGTTTGAAATTTGCTTGCATATTGAAAGTCCCAGCCCGGTACCGCCGTATTTTCTTGATGTGGATCCATCGGCTTGGTGAAACGGTGTAAAAATGGTTGAAATCTTATCTTCGGCAATACCGATACCGGTGTCCCTTATTTTTGCGTGAAGCTTTACCCGGGTCTCATCTTCTTCTTCAACACCCAAAAAAAGCTCGATTTCTCCGGATTCAGTAAACTTGGCGGCATTACCTATCAGGTTAGTCAGGATCTGACGAAATCGCAATGGATCTCCTTTGACAAGTGCAGGAAGGCTATTGTCGATAGTGCAAAGAACCTCGATAGGTTTTGAATGAACTTTCGGAAGGATGAGTTCACAGACATCATGCGCAACCAGTTCCGGATCAAAGTCCGCTTTTTCAAAATCGAGTTCTCCGGCTTCGATCTTGGAGAAATCGAGAATATCATTGATTAAAGATAATAGGCTATCGCCGCTTCCCTTTATCATTTCCAGATAATCTGTCTGATTTTCATTAAGATCCGTATCAAAGAGCATTTCGGTAAAGCCTATGATTCCGTTCATGGGGGTGCGGATTTCATGGCTCATGTTGGCAAGAAATTGGCTCTTGGCTTTATTGGCGATGTCTGCAGCTTCCCGTGCTTGCTTCAGACTCACATTCGTCTCTTGAAGCCGGGCGGTTTTCCGTGAGATCTCAGATTTCAAGTTTTGCGAATACTCCTCTTGCTGTTTTTCAATGATCTGATACCCGCGGTGATTATCCTCCAAAATTTCTTGATATTTATTTTCTAACACACCGAGTTTGCGATGGTATTGTTTTTTTTGGGTTTTGATAATCTCTTTCTCATCACAAAGCGCATTTTGGGAAAGGAACAGTTCTATACATAATTGGATAATTGCAGTTCCATAGGGTTTTATATATGAATCAGGAACCTGTTTTGATAACGCAACAATCAATATCGCATTTAATTCATTGATAGCGGTTGAGTAACCCAAACGTCCACCGGGCAAACCCATATGGATTATACCTTTTTCTTTTTTAGAACGATCGACAATGTGGTCGCGGACCTTGCGGGGCAACTTTAGGTTATCTCCGAAAGAATCGTTTGTTTTATGATTTAAAAACAGCTGAAAACACCCCTCCGGCATTCGTTCTTTTAATAATGAAAAAAGTTTTTCGGGCTCTTTATTCCGGTCTATAAATTCACTGAAGATATCTCCTGAAATATTCACTAACTTTACTCCTTTTGATATCCATAAAGATCGCTGGCTCTTGACATTTCATCAGGCAGATCTTCAACCAGGGCTTTATATTCCTTTATATTTTCGCGAAGATGGTCAGCCAAAGGGGATGAAAGCGTTGGTTTCAT
>JAFDEW010000326.1 GCA_019310125.1 Deltaproteobacteria bacterium
CGGTATTGCGCGAAGCAATATGGATTCTGTGTTGAATGTATCCTCGAACTTCTTTGTAGGTCAAGGGAACCAGCTGACATCTTAAAGTTATCCTCTGGTCCAGTTGTCTGAGTTCATGAGAATCCAGTTTTTCTTCCAGTTCAGGTTGACCCACAAGAATAATCTGAAGAAGCTTATCTCTGCATGTCTCTAAATTTGACAACAATCGCAACTGTTCCAGAGGATAACTTTAAGATGTCAGCTGGTTCCCTTGACCTACAAAGAAGTTCGAGGATACATTCAACACAGAATCCATATTGCTTCGCGCAATACCGGAATTCAGTTTTCCGGCGCCGCTTATCGCTCTATCTATAATTATTCGAGAGGAATCCCTCGATTAATCAATATTGTCTGTGACCGGGCACTGTTGACCGCATTCGTTCTTGATCAACAGAAAATTTCCGGAAAGATAGCCACGGCTGCCATCCGTGAACTGGGTGTTAGGGGCGACATAAACCGCAGTGGCCTTCAAAACCGGAAAAGAATAATTCTATTTTTCTCTCTGTTGTGCACGGGCATTTTCGTGGTTATCCTTTTTAGCTCCGGCTTCCTTGATCAAAATGCGATATTCAGTTCACCGGAAAGCACAAGGGTTGATCATTCCAGGTCCCAGCACGTCACCCGATCAGAGCACTTAAAAACACCTTTTTCCCAAATCCCTGAACCGGATTCAAAGTCGGTTGATGCACCGGACAAGGTTCCGGATAAGGCGCCGAATGAACTGATGAATAATGCGCCGGTTGAGACGCCTGTTCATTCGCAGGACAAGGCGCTGACAAAGGTGTCCGAGAATGCGCCGGCTATGGCAATGGAGAAACCTCAGGCCAAAGCGCCTGCATTAAAGGAACCGAGAACCGTTATGGAACCTGCCCGTGAGCTGGGAGTGTTACTAGAAAAAATGGATCGCTTTTATTCAAGAAAAGCGGCCCTTAAGATTGCCATGGATTTGTGGGGGGCTGAATCCGAGATGGGTCGGCATCTTGACGGTATGAGTGACGATTACGCCTTTTTCCAGCTTGCCGCCGAGCAAAACGGTCTGTTACTCCGGCGCATTAACGGTCATTTTAACGCGGTAAAGAAATTAAATCTGCCGGCCATTTTAGCATTCCATCTTTCCGGAGACCGTCCGCCCGTATATCTTGCGCTTTGCAGAATGGATGACGGAAAAATTACGCTTAGAGGAGGACACAAGGATATTTCCATAGAATTGGAACCGGCTGATTTAGAGCCGTATTGGTTAGGAATAGCATACCTTCCATGGAAAAATTTTCTCTCCTTAAAAGGTGCCATCCCGCTGGATTCCCCAGAAGATTCCATAATAACCTTAAAGATGCTGTTACGGGATATTGGATTCAACACCGTTGAAATCAGCCCGTTTTATGATGAAAACACCCGGCAGGCGGTAAAACATATCCAGGGGAAATACGGAATACATATGGACGGTGTTGTAGGATCCACAACAAAGATAGCACTGTACAATGAAAAAAAAATCAAAGGGATTCCTCATATTTCAAGGTTTTCTGATTCGACTATTCCGTGAGGTATTTTTAACGTAGGCGTTCACGGGTTCAAAGGTTCAGGCGTTCAAGGTTCCATTCTCGTCCCCGGACTGCAGTTGGGATGCGTATTTACGAGAAAAGCGTTAGTTTCGTCAGGCATAATCAAAAATTTGAAGCCAAATTGGCAATTGCTTTGAAAAATGAACATTTGTAACGAGGTCTTCGGATCTTCAATGCCCTCTTTGTCCTTAACCCTGAACGTTGAACCCTGAACCTGTGATCGGTTACTTTTTAATATTGATAGAAAGGTTGGCTAATTAGTGAGTTCCATATTAAAGGCCTTAAAAAAGATTGAAAGCGAGCTGCCGGAAAAAGGCGAAATTCAATTCCTGCAGCAAGAAATAGATACGCAAAAAATTGTCCCTAAGCGCATAACGGATAAACTGCGCTTAAAAAAACAGTTTTTCGTCATTTTTGCCGTCATCATTCTGGCCGCAGGGGGAGGCCTGGTACTGGGCCGAAAATCATGGGAACCTATACCGTCACCGGCAACAAAAACGGACACCGAGCATACAAAACCGGTACGACATATCGGGAAAAACACGGTGGATCGGAATTTTTCTCGGGGAAAAAAAATAGCCGAAAAGGATGACAAAAAAATTGCAGCGGTTACACAAGCAGTAAACAAGGAATCCCCACCCGCTATAAAACTGCGGGAAAAGGAACCGGTGCCGGTTAACACAACCGAAAGTGTCGTTCCAAAATCTGTAGGCCGTGATAAGGAAAAAACAGCCGGACAGAATTTGATTCCAAAAGACACCACCCCCAAAGCAAAAACCGAAACATCCGGGCAAGATTCAGAAAACAGACGAATATTGTCCATACCCGTTAAACAGGCCCATGAGTCCGGGCTTCACCTGCAGGCCATTGCCTGGTCCAGTGATCCCGGAAGCCGCATTGCCGTTATAAACGGCCAGGTGCTTCGGGAAGGAGGATCTGTGGAAAGGGTTTTGGTAACCCATATCGACAAGAATGAAGTTATTTTCAAAAAACAAGGAGAAGAGTGGAAACAGCTGTTCAGGCTTAAATAGTGCCCCAGGTTTTTAACAATCCATCTCATGACTTCACTATCACTAACCTTACCCCGGAACGTCTTCATCAGCCTTTTTCACCATAGATCCGGCCCGCTTTCATAAAATATAGAAAATGCGCTTTGGTTGGACCCAATTTGTCGTAAAAAATGACTGCCTTGAAGGTAAAGCTATGATATCTTTTAGATATATTCTATGTTTTACGGAAATTATGCTGTTGAGATACCAGTTGGTGAAAGGAAAATATTCTTAAAGACGAAACCGTGCGCTCCATTGCAGTGAGATGAAATCAGGATTAGGTGAATAGATGTTGGAGTTAACACACGAAACAAAGCAGGTCAAATTCGTGCGATCTCCATTACATATCTCACATTGACTAATTTGTGTACTCGTGAGTGATCACAAGTTTTGACAAGACCGTTTTTTATAAGATAGTTCAATATATCAAAAGCTTGAAGGCTAAAAGCGGAATACAACATATGGTATCTACCTTATTTTTTCCGAATGAGGAATATTGATCGAATCTTACACTGTTTTTTTGATATGAACCACTGAGCACTATTAAAGAAGTGTGCACTCCTTCACCATTCAAGAATCCTGCAAGTATCATGAAACCACAAACCTTTTCATACAGATCCGTCTCTGACACTGTTAGCGTAACATTTCGTTTTTGCGGCTTTAATGCGCATTGCTCATTTTTTTTTAAAAAACAAATACTTAGCTTGCTTTCTCTCTAAATAAAGATTATTATATATGTAATCAATTAAGTCCTGCTTAATCTGCGGGACAGTTTACTTCTGAAGGAAAAAACCATTTGTCAAAGTGGCACCCTCCAGTTTGAGACGTTGAAAATTTTTA
>JAFDEW010000327.1 GCA_019310125.1 Deltaproteobacteria bacterium
ATATAGGTGTTACGAATTCTTGTGTGACGCGAATGATATCATCAGGGAAGAAGCCGGAGATAGATGACATCAATTTAGACTTGTGAACGTTCTGCACGAACGTCCCCAATTATAATATCAAATGTTTCGAATGGAGATCATGAAACATTGTATCTAAAAAGTCTGAAAGATATGTGGAATCGAGCTATGTCGACAATCAACATGTCAGATTTCCTTCACAAGGAAATAAGTGGCGAAGAAATTATTAGACTTTGGTTTAATGCTAGTATTTTTCATTCTGATATTGACAAAAGAAAACGGCTCAAGACAATGAATAATCTATTAAGCGAGAATTTATCAAGCTCATTCTTATTTCTTACGGTCTTTAAAGCCGGAGCACCTGTTGGTTTGTTGTATAAAACAATTGAAAATTTAAGCGCGGGAAACTTTATGATTTCGGTTCCAGATGATTATATCAAATATGACAAAAAGAATTTATAACATACCCTTTAACGCCGACTGGCTTTTCCGCTGCGCTTCAAAGCCATCGGGTTAAGGGCGGCGTTAGCTGAAGATACGAACACAACAAGGAACCAAGGAGCCCACCATGATAATACGAACCGGAAAAACTGCTCTGACCGTTGCACTTATGATTTTTATGACATTCGGTTTGCGGGCGGTCGCGCAAGAGAGTGCGTGGAAAATTGGTCCACGTACACTGCCCGCGTCGGTCGATGTCAGCGAACCCGTTCGTGAAGCGCTGATGAAAACTTCTACGCCTGATGTGGCAGCCGCTAAGGGGAATCGCTTTAAAACAGCCGAGGAATGGGAAGCATGGGTAAAGGAAGGGAATGTTCCAAGTGCGGCAGCGGCGCGTGCCTTGGCCGAGGCTCTATCGGTAACGATCGAGGAAGACATGATCGCTGATGTGAATGTCCATCACGTGACGCCGGCTGAAACTGCCGAAGAACACGAGAAACACCTGTTCGTGTACATCCATGGTGGCGCCTGGGTTCGTAACGGTGGCGTGGCTGGCACGTTGGAGCCTGTGTTGATTGCCGCTCACCTGAAGATGCCAGTCATTTCCATTGACTATCGTATGCCACCCGAGCACCCCGCTCCTGCAGCAATCGATGATGTTGTTGCCATTTGGAAGGAACTGTTGAAGACGCGATCTTCAACCTCGATGACGATGGGAGGGACTTCTGGAGGGGGGAATATTACCTTGGCCGCGGTTCATCGCTTCAAGGATCTTCAGTTGGCTTTGCCAGGGGCGCTTTACATAGGCACCCCCTGTGTAGACATCGACACGATTGGCGATAGCCGCTTTATCAATGAAGGCATCGACCGCAATCTCATCTCATGGGAGGGCATCCCTCGTGAAGCAGGAGTGATGTACGCGGGTGATTACGACCACAAACATCCATATATCTCCCCGATTTACGGAAACTTTGACAATTTTCCGCCGTCTTACCTCATCAGTGGAATGCGAGATCTGTTGTTGAGCGACACGGTTCGAGCGCACCGTAAACTGAGACGAGCAGGAGTGGAAGCCGACCTTCACATATATGAAGGCCAGTCACATGGAGACTATATCGTTTTTTGGAATGCTCCAGAGTCAGCAGAGCATTATTCCGAGTTGAAAGCATTCGTACTCAAGCATCTCGCAAGCCCTCTGATCCCCGCCACAACTCTTTCAACCGAGCGTTCGAAAGGTATTGAGATACCGAAATCCGCTGGTTTTTAGACCATGCAGCGCAGCTAACAAGCGGGTGAACTTGAGCGGGTATAAATAGCGGTTCGAGATTTTGTAGCAGTGAGCAAATTTTTTAGAAGCTTTGCGACTTTTTCCCTCTAAACCCGCCAAGTTACCCGTAACATTATAACTTATTAGTGGTGGCAAAAATATCTAAACCAATCATAAATTATGGGAGAGAGTTCATGAGAGCAATCGTTATCATGTTGTTATGCGCGACAGCCTTATTTGTAACAGGCTGTGAGTCTAAGTCCATTGCCAGGCAGCCTCTAACATTTGATGAGGTAGAGTCGGAACGAGCTTACCATCGAGCGAAAGAAGCCGTCTATTGGTCGCAGGGCGTGATGGGTGTTGCATTGTCGCTAGATGCCATTCAAAAACTTGGGGGCGATTACAATGATATTGTCTATTTATCTCAACCAGCAAATTGGAAATGGCAAATTCTGACTCCGAATTCTGTTTCTTTATACATCGAGAGCGTTATCAAGACCGCATCAAATGAGCCGGTGGTTATTGAAATCCCACCAGTGACAGCCAAAACGGATATCTTTGGTACTATCATGGACAGTTTTCAGACACCGCTTGTAGACGTAGGCTCAAGTGGTATCGATGCTGGCAAAGGTGGAAAATATCTCATTCTTCCAGCATTTTTTGACGGTACCGTTCCAGATGGTTATATACCGGTTCATACTGAGCGTAATATTTCTTTTTTTAATTTTAGAGCAATTCCGACATCATTTGGCACTGAAGACCTGGCTGCTGCGAATGCGTTTATTCAAAATATTTCAGTATACCCACTCAATGCTCCTGAACAAAAAGGCAAACATATCGATGTGTACGACAAAACCTATCAAAACATCGACCCCCGTGATTCAACATATTTTGATTTTCTAACTGATATATTGAATGAGGAAACGATTGTTGAGCGTGATTTGATGATGATGAGCATGATGAAATCTTTTGGTTATGAGCATGGTGAGTCGTTTAGGCCATCAACTGAAGACCGTGAAATGCTCTCCAGGGCAGCGGTTTCAGCGATAGATGATCTTGTTGTTATGACGAGAGATATAGCTGGGCCGTGGTGGGAGGGGCACCCCGGTTGGTTGGCACCTACAAAAGCCATTGGCCCGACAACTGAGTTTAGATATGTAACCAAAACAGAATATGCTATCGATTCGCGCGCCGAAACTTACTCGATGTATTGTTGCGCACCAGTAACGTTAGGTGCTGCCACTGCTTATATATTAGCAAGTCGTGATATGGACGGTGCTCCTTTGGAAGCACAGTCGAGTTACAGGCTGCATGTGCCTGCCAATGTCCCTATTGATCAATTTTGGTCTTTAACAGCTTATGACGCTCAGACTGCTGTATTTTTTGAGGACGTCGCCACAACAGACATTAGCTCATTGGATACGGGCGTTCAGTACAACGAAGACGGTTCAGTTTATCTATACGTTGGACCGAACCCTCCGGAAGGAAAAGAGTCCAACTGGATCGAAACCAATAGTAAAAATAACTCGATGTTTCTCTTCCGTTTTTATGGCCCCAAAACTGGCGTTAGAGATGGCTCATGGATAATGGAAGGCTTTACGAAACAAGAGTAAATTAAGCATGTTATAACGAATAAGGATAGATCGTGAGAGCAAAGCGAACCACGATCTTATCCGGTTGTTGAACAAGCCCGGTAGTGGCTGTGTTGACTGTATATAAGAAAATATCTTTTTTTGAATAA
>JAFDEW010000058.1 GCA_019310125.1 Deltaproteobacteria bacterium
GAAATAATTAAGGGATTAAAAGGATTGATGGATCAAGGCCCCGAAAGCATCATTTCCTATCATGTGGATGAATCCAATTATCAGGGGGTCATGTTTTCAGATCTTAAAATAATGACCGGCCTGCATGAAAAAGGGCTTCAAAATATCATGCAGGATCTTTTGTCAAAACAAACGGTTATTCTGGTCGACAAGGAAAACCGGACGTACATTCACAAAAACAGCTTGGACAGGCTCAAAAAGGAAACATCAAACTTTTTGAGCAACTACCATCAGGCCAATCCCCTTAAAACCGGTATGCCCAAAGAAGAGCTCAGGTCCAAGTCTCCGGGTCTGCAGGGATCAAAGCTTTTTAATCTGACGATCAATCAGATGATAAAAGACAAAGAAATCGTTGCGGAGGAAAATACGGTCCGCCTGGCTTCACATAAGGTTTCCCTGGGATTTGATCAGATCGATATCAGGAAAAAGATTCTTGATGCTTACCATAAAAACGGCCTCACGCCACCATATTTTAAAGAATTGAGCAATACCCTCAATCTCGGAGGATCACGGGCCAAAGACGTTCTCATGCTTTTGGTGGATGAAGGGATGATTGTCAGAATTAAGGAAGATCTTTATTTCCATACACAGGCCGTGGAAGAGTTACAGCAAAAGCTTGTGGACTTCCTCGTAAATCACGAAGAGATGACAACCCCGCAGTTCAAAGAAATAGCCGGTGTATCACGCAAGTACTTGATACCGTTGATAGAATATTTTGATACCCAGAACGTGACCATCCGTATCGGTGATACCCGCAAACTGAGAAACAGGTAACAACTCAATTTTTCACGGCTTCGTAAAAAGTCCGATTTAGACGGTTTCGTAAAAAGTTCAAATTCAAGGCGTGCAAATTTTGTAATCATGAGGCGTACTTATCGTACGTTGAATGATTACGAAATGCAGCACAACACTTGAAATTTAAAGGCTATACCAATAAACTCCGGTTAGAATGAAATGAGTTTCAAATGAATCCAAGGCAGATTAAAAACTCGGGTCAATACTGCTAAAACGGAGATACATTATGGAAAATTCAAGCAGCAGCAAAAATAATGATGATCAACAAACCGAATTCAAACGGTTTGCCACCAAACGAATAATCGTCTGTACCCTGTTAGCGGTTGTGGGTATCTGGTTATTCGGCGCCGTGCTCGGGTTTTTCGAAAAGCCTTCCCAAGTCCGAGTCGCTCATAAAACTGACACCCCTGTCGGAGAGGTTCCTTCTACAGACAAAGCCAAGTCGGAAATCTCCCATGAACCAACGGTAAAACAAGGGTCCGAAGCCATTGAGGGCCACGAAGCCGCTGAATCCCCCGAAACCAGTGAAGATTCCGAAGCGGCTGAAGGTTCCGAAGCCACTGAAGGCCACGAAGCCAGTGAAGATTCCGAAGCGGCTGGAAGTTCCGAAGCCACTGAAGGCCACGAAGCGACTGAAAAAAAGCGCCATTATGACAAGGAGACGGCCGGCGGCATCATGACTCTGAACTTCATTGCCCTTGATAAAGCGCTGACCGCCCAAGAAGCCGTGGAACTCCTCAGAGAAAAACCCCACGATACAAAGAAACCCGCTCATCTATTTGTTGTGGATGAGCACGGAAAGCCGCTCGGCACGATTTCAATGCAACAGTTGATGTTTGCGCCCCCCGACGCTGCTCTTGAAGACGTGATGACCGCTGATGTCATGTGCGTTAAGACCGACTTGGGAAATGAGAAGGTAAAAATTTTCATGGACCGGCACCATCTACAAACGGTTCCGGTGATTGACACTACCAATAAACTTGTGGGAATTGTCAAAGCAGATCAAGTGATTCACCTGGCTCAAAAAGAAGCCGCTAAAACCGTTACCCATGCTCCGCAACCGGCACCGAAACCGGCACACACGGAACCCGCTAAAACCGTTACCCATGCTCCGGCTCACATAGCGGAAGTGAAAAAACCCGAACATGCCCTCCCCTCCCCTCATGAGAAAACGGCGGTCCCCGGCCATGCACCCGCACCAACGCATGGGCTTGCAGAAGTTGCAGAAACCAAACCCAAGGCCAAAGGGGTTGCTTTTGTAGAGGCAACAATAAAACCCCTATCTTATGAACTCAATGAAAGATTCTATGGATGGCGAGTCAATGATATCCTGGATTTTACGGATAATGTAAATAATTTCCAGCTGGGAGTTCTGGAAGTCACCCGCAGAACCGCTGTTAGCCTGACCGAGCGGATATCCCGTACAGGGACCACCGCATCATTTGACAAAAACCTTGAAAACGCCATGAACTGGTTTATGATCAAATCGGACAGATACTGGTTCCCGTCTCCGGAATCAAAATACAAGGCCGGCCTTGATGAACTCAAAAAATACAAGGAAAAGCTTGAAAAAGGTGAGGCCAACTTTTATACCCGACCCGACAATTTAATCCCGTTGCTCATGGCGTATGAAGACCTGCTGGGAAGCTGTGAAGAAAATCTGGTCAAAGTTAAAGAGGACGATGGAAGTCCGGTAAGTTTTTTTAAAGCGGATGATTATTTTTATTATGCCCAGGGGATTGCAAGCGCCATGGGAACGATTCTGCATGCGGTTCTCGAAGATTTTCTGATTACCGTGGAGTCCCGGAGGGGAGCCGAAGTTCTTCATCATGCAATCGAATCGTGTCACCATGCTTCAGAGATCGATCCGTTTTTAATCACCAACAGCAGCCTAAGCGGTATTCTGGCAAACCATCGCGCCAACCTGGCCGCACCCATGAGCCACGCACGGTTTTATATCAACGTGTTAATCAAAACGCTTTCTACATAAAATTGCAAAGCAATTTTATATAAACATAGCAGCAATACTATCCAAATAAAGCATGCCCCTGGATGTCAGCGCGCACCGGTTTTGAGAAAGCACTATAAGCCCTCTTGCTTCAAGATTGGCGATGATCTCCTCGAAGATTGCTTTAAAGTTTACGCCAAATTTTTTATCAAAAACATCGATTAAAATACCCTTTGTCTGTCTCAGCCCCAGGTAAATTGCCTCAATCATAAGCTGTTCCGTACTGAGCCGCTCCTCTCCGGCACGGGGAAGTCTCCCGGCATTAAGATCCTGAATATATTTTTTCACATCCGCACAATTCCAGTATCGTTTCGGCTCCAGAAATGAATGGGCCGAAGGGCCGAGCCCGATGTAGGGAACAAATTTCCAATATTTCATATTGTGCCGGGACCGGTTATCTCCGTCAGTTTTGAGGCCGGAGCTGTTCATGCTTTCGCGTGCAAAATTTGATATCTCGTACTGAATATAGCCATGATCGCTTAAAAATTCCAGGGTGGTCTCAAACAGCTCACATACTTGGGATTCTGCCAAAGGCTTCAGACGACCTTCCTGACGGTCTCTGTATAGAGGGGTGCCCGGTTCAAAGGAAAGTATATAGCAGGAAAGATGTTGGGGCTTAGACTCGACCGCAAGTTTCAAATCCATAAGCCACGTTTTTTTTGTCTGGTTGGGAATACCGTAAATCAAATCCAGTCCCAGGTTTTCAAACCCGGCCTTTTGCGCCCAGGTTAGCGCAGCGTGAGCATCGCGTCCGGAATGGATACGCCCGAGAAACTGAAGGTTCACGGGATCAAACGACTGAACCCCGATGTTTACACGATTGACGCCGAAGAATCGATATTCCTCGAATTGTTTCAAACTAACGGTGCCGGGATTTACTTCCAGGGTAATTTCAGCATGGGGAAGAATTTCATAGGATTGACAGGCGGTCTCAATTATTTTTGCAATTGTTTTTGCATCCAGAACCGACGGGGTGCCGCCACCCATATACAGAGTGTCAAACGTTAAATTCGGGTCCCGGGTCATGCGCATTTCAGATATTAAGGCATCCATAAATGCAGGATGTAACGACCTATCGGTTATGGAATAAAAATCACAATAGGGACACTTTTTAACACAAAAAGGGATATGGATATATAATCCCGCATCCATATCAGCTTGTAACATCCTCTGCCAGCTTCATGCCCAGATCCAGGGCCTTTCGATTCATCTCCAGAAAACTGGAAGGAATCCGGTCTTTCAAAACTTTCATAATGGATTCGGCTTTGACAAGATCTGTCATGCGGATTACCGCACCCAGCGTGCAAATATTAAACACAATGGGGTTGCCGATGTGTTCCATGACTGTCAGGTAAATGGGAAGCTCTTTTTGCTGTGCATCGACTTTTCTCTGAATCTTGACATAGCGGGTGTCCGTAATTAAAAGACCGCCGGGTCGGATGATGGGATAAAATTTACTATAGGCTTCCTGGGTGAGACAGACCAGAACATTGGGCTGGATCACCTTGGGATAATGGATTTCGGAATCGGAAATGATAACATCGGATCGTGTGGCCCCTCCCCGGGCTGCCGGCCCATAGACTTGTGACTGAACCGCAATCAGGTTTTCATAAAGCACGGCCGCCTCGGCCAGTATGATGGCAGCGGTAATAACCCCCTGCCCGCCTGAGCCTGAAAATACCAACCTGCATTTTTCCATGATTACCTCTCTTATCCCATAAAAACCCAAAACCCGCATCAATGGTTATTGAAAACGGCTATTGCATAATTTAGGTAAAACGTATTTGAATCGGTAGAAACTGTGTAACCGTTCACGAACTTTTTGAAACCCAAAATTCCAAGCACCAAATCTCAAACAAATCTCAAACTCCAAATTCCAAACCGGTTCAACGCGCAGCGCAGGCGCTTGGGCCGCGTTAGCGATTGTTTTTTTGTTTGGGATTTTGAATTTCGGTCATTGGTGTTTATTTGTTTTTTGGGATTTGTTATTTGGAATTTCCACTAACTCAATTACACCTTGAACGGATACGAAACTATTAAGCGCTTCCTTTCATGGCCCTTTCGATGATTTTATCGTACTCTTTACAGTATTCCGGCATCTCTTTTTCTACAAAAACACCCCGTTCAACAAGGTCGGGATTTTCCTTTTTGGCCTTGGATCCGACCGGTGTGGTATTATTTTTGTAATATTCCATCATATCAGCCGCAGTTCCTTTTCGGTTCTTTCTTCCAAAATAGGTGGGACACTGGGATAATACTTCCACCACTGAGAATCCCTCGTGCAAAATAGCCTGTTTTAATATCTTGGTCAGCTGCTGAACATGATAGGTGGTGCTGCGGGCCACAAAAGAAGCGCCTGCCGCCGTTGCCAGCTCTACCGTATCAAAAGCGTTATCTATATTTGTATAGGGCGCCGTGGTGGCCAGGGTTCCATATCCGGACAACGGAGAATACTGCCCGCCGGTCATTCCGTAGATTCGATTATTCATAACAATGGCGGTCATATCAATATTTCGCCGGGCCGAGTGGATAAAATGATTCCCGCCAATGGCCAGTGCATCGCCGTCTCCCATGGGAACAATAACGTTCAATTCAGGAAGACTCATTTTAACGCCGGTGGCAAACGCCAGGGCACGCCCGTGAAGGGTATGGAGGGTGTGAAAATCAACATATCCCGAAATCCGGGAAGAGCATCCGATGCCTGAAACCACGACAATTTCATTTTTGCTCATTCCCAGTTTGTCTATGGCTCTCAAAAGACTGTTCAGCACGATCCCGTGTCCGCACCCCGGGCACCAGATATGCGGAAAAAATCTTTCTCTGATATACCCCTTTATTGCCATGAATCACACTCCTTTTCCCTGGATAACCCGCAGGATGTCCCTGATATCTTTAGGGGTTATGAAAACGCCGTCAATGCGGTTTGCTATAAACACCCTTTCGGGCCGTTCCACGGCCCGTTTCACTTCTCGCAGAATCTGGCCCATGTTCATCTCAACCACCACGATATGTTTTGCATTTATACATTTTTCATCAATAATATCATGGGGAAACGGCCACAGGGTTTGAAGTTCCAGAAGACCTAGCTTTTCCCCCCTGGGTCTGAGGTATTCCACCACATGCCGGGCCGACCGCGCCGATGATCCGTAAGAAATCAGAATGCATTTGGCATCTTTTAGGTAATACTCTTTGAACCGGGCAATTCGATTCACGTTGTTCCGGATCTTATCCACCAAATGGCGAATAAGATCATGGACCACCTCGGGATTATCCGACGGGAATCCCCACATATCATGAAACAAACCGGTCACATTGTATCGGTGAACACCGCCGAAATCAGACATGGGAAGACGGCCGTCTTCCCTAGGCAGATAAGGGTGATAGTTCACTCCTTCTCTTACGGATGTCCTGAGTCTTTCCACTAACGGCAGTTCTCCTTGTTCGGGTAGCACCAACCGTTCCCGTGTGTGTCCCACGACTTCATCATACAGCAGGATAACGGGGGTTCTGTAAGTTTCCGAAATATTGAAGGCATCCACGGTGGTCTGAAACACATCCTGGTGGTTGGATGCGGTAATCGTGACAATGGCATGGTCTCCGTGAGTTCCCCAGCGGGCCTGGTACACATCCCCCTGGCTCACGTGAGTGGGGATGCCTGTTGAAGGTCCGCCCCGCTGTATATTAACAATAACACAAGGGATTTCCGCCATAATTGCATATCCCAGGGCCTCCTGCATAAGGGAAAAACCGGGGCCGCTGGTGGCGGTCATAACCTTGCTTCCGGTAAGGGATGCCCCGATAATAGCACCCATGGAAGCAATCTCGTCTTCCATCTGAATAAACTTGCCCCCTTTTTGGGGCAAACGGTATGACAAAAGTTCGGCAATTTCCGTGGAAGGTGTTATGGGATATCCCGCAAAAAAATCCAGGCCTGCATACAGGGCCCCTTCAACACATGCTTCATTACCCTGAATAAATTTGATGTTCCGGTTTTTCATAATAAACCCTATTCCGTTTCTATTTCGATGGCAAGATCAGGACAACGAAGTTCGCACATTTTGCAGCAAATACAATCCTCACGACGCGCGGCAACCACCTTGTCCTCTTCATCAAGTTCCAGTACATTCTTCGGGCAAAAATGGACACATATTCCGCACCCCTTGCACCATTCCCGGTCTATTACATGCGCTTTTAACTTAGGTTTTGCCATGCAGATTCCCTCTCAATTTTGTTTCCAACGCTTTATATTATAGTAACCGTTCACAGGTTCAGGGTTCAACGTTCAGGGTTAAGGACAAAGAAGGCATTGAAGATCCGAAGTCCTCGTTACAAATGTTCTTTTTCCCAAGTAATTTCCAATTTGGCTCCAAATTTTGGATTAGGCCTGACGAAACTGACCCTTTTCTCGTAAATACGCATTCTAAATGGAATCCGGGGACGAGAATAGAACCTTGAACCTTTGAACCTTTGAACCCGTGAACGCCTACGTATTATACATTCTTTATTTGGTTAGTTTCTTAATCTCTATATGTCAAGAAAATATGGGAATTACAGCTTTTCCATACCTGATGGACTCGTAAAAAGTCCGATTTAGACGGTTTCGTAAAAAGTTCAAATTCAAGGCGTGCAAATGTTGTAATCATGAGGCGTACTTTTCGTACGTTGAATGATTGCAAAATGCAGCATAACGCAGAAGTTGGACTTTTTACGAGACCGTCATACTTAAGCCGGACGTTTAATCAACACTCCGGCATTGGGTATTGCTGCTATGGATCCGCTGGATTGTTTCACATGCATTTTTGCCCGGTCCATGGAAATTTTCTCAACTCCCATGGTTTCACAGACAGAATCACTCAATTTTGTTACCATTAACACGTTGATTCGTTTTAATTTTGACATCATGGAAAGTGCGGTGCCGCCGTTTCCTTCATAATTTTCCGACAGCTTATTGAACGCGCTCCCCCAATCGCCCAGGTCAAACCAGGGTAAAAAGGTTGTTGACCCCACATCGTCAAAACATTCTGCCAAAACAATCAACCTGCCGCCGTCACGTACAAATTTTGCGGCATTATCTATGGCCTTATGGCTTTGAATGAAATTGATATCTTTTGGATATCCCCCGCAGGATGCAATGACCAAATCATATTCCCGGGTACAAACCATCTCACAATTTTTTCCATGTTGGGCACAGGCCTTTCGAAAATGATCGGTTCCAGCACCCGGCAATAAATCGCAAACATTTCCCATACTATCAAGAATTCCATGAATCGCCAAATCGGCGGGCAGAAATCTTTCATATTCCGCTAAATCTTCTGCCAGGGGATTTTTGTCCAATACACCGGATTGACATAAAGGAGATAGCATATGACGTTCTTGATCCAGAAACAGCCCGTGGTTGTGATATATGGCTTGTCTCTGACCCAACCCCGGAAAAATTAACTTTCGCCCGCCGCCGTATCCCGCAAAATAATGGTGTGAAACAGCGCCAAAAGTAATAAGAAAATCGGCTTCAAGAATATCGCGCCGAATAAGCACCGGGGTAGCGCGCGAGGTCTTTCCCAAATTTACAAAACAATTATTATCCAGACAATCGTGATGGATAAACCGAAGTTTCTTATAGGGATCACCGTAGGCTGCGAAACACTCTTTATCTGTCTGGCGCCGGTGAGTGCCATAGGCGATAAACACGGTAATGCCATCCCATAATGCCCCGAAGTCTTTCAGCGTATCGAGGAGCACCGGCAAGAATTCCGGATACCCGCACAACCGGGTTTTATCCGCAACTACCACGGCAACTGTTGTAACATCCGGATCCAACCGTTCAAGCTCACCGCGAATCCTTGAAGCAAATTCAGATGCGGTTATTCTTGTTTGCGGTTCATCTACCCACAAAATTTCCGCCTGATCCGGAAGGGCAAACGGAATTTCCTCGGTACCGTATTTAAAGATTACGGATAATTTCCTCTGCGAATTCCGAGCATTTGACTTCAACTGCACCCTCCATCTGCCGCGCCAGATCATAAGTGACTCGTTTTTGTTCCACTGTTTTGACCAATCCCTCCCTGACTCGGTCTGCAGCCTCTTTCCAGCCAAGATAATCAAGCATCATAGCCCCGGAAAGGATCAAAGATCCGGGATTCACTTTATCCTGTCCCGCATATTTCGGGGCCGTGCCATGGGTGGCCTCAAAAAGAGCATACCCGTCACCGATATTTGCTCCCGGCGCCAAACCCAGTCCTCCCACCATGGCAGACAGGGCATCGGACATATAGTCGCCGTTTAGATTGGGCATGGCCAATACATCATACTCTGCGGGACGCAACAGAATCTGTTGGAACATGGCATCCGCGATTCGATCCTTGATCACGATCTTGTCCGTAGGAATTTTTCCGTCATGTTTTTCCCACAGATCTTCTTCGGTAATGATCCATTCCCCGAATTCTTCCCGCGCGACTTCGTATCCCCAGCTTCGAAACGCGCCTTCGGTAAACTTCATGATATTTCCTTTATGAACAATGGTAACACTTTTCTTTTTATGCTCAAGAGCATACTCGATGGCCATTCTCACCAGGCGTCGGGTTCCGAAGCGGCTCATGGGTTTCAACCCGATACCGGATCCGGCTCGAATTTCCCTTCCATCCTCGGTTTTTACCAGATCGATAATTTTTTTCGCCATTACGGACCCGGCTTTCCATTCAAGGCCCATGTAAACATCCTCGGTATTTTCTCTGAAAATGATCATGTCAACCTGCTCAGGCCTGAGCACGGGGCTTGGAATGCCTGTAATATATTTTGTTGGCCGAACACATGCATAAAGGTCCAGCTCCTGTCGCAAGCTCACGTTGATACTCCGGATTCCTTCCCCCACCGGAGTGGTCAACGGCCCTTTTATGGCAACGCGATGTATCCGAATTTGTTCCAGGGTTTCTTCCGGAAGCCAGGTTTGCGTCTGATTAAAGGCTTTTTCACCGGCCAGAACCTCCAGCCACTGTATCTTTCGGTCACCGCCGTAAGACCTCGACACCGCCGCATCCAATACCCGCCGGGCAGCCCGCCAGATGTCCGGCCCGATGCCGTCACCTTCGATAAAGGGAATCACCGGAACATCAGGGACATTGAGTTTTCCATCATCCGAATACGTAATCATTCCATTATGCTCTGTCATATGTACTCCTTTTCTTTAAAAAAAACTAAACCGGACAAGCCGGTCTCCGGCTCGTAGAGCCTATAGCTCGGAGAGAACCAAAAAAGATCGGTTTTATTTTTACCACGAAGATCACGAAGGAAAAGAAGAATTTAATATATAACCTTCGTGCTCTTCGTGTGCTTCGTGGTGTGATCAAACTTTTTTTGCCACAAAAAGCACAAAATTTACAACTAAGCGCCTATATAAATCTTTTCATCAATTCATCAATAACTTCATCTACATTTTCCGCAGTAATGCCAAATTGCCGGCAGGCCTTTTCCGCCTTTTTCAGCCGGTGGGGGCTGTCCATATCGCTGATGCGTGAAAAAAATCCAAGTCTTCTTCCCACCTGATACACGCATTGGCGTTGGGGCTCCATTGCCAGAAATGTGCGAATGATTTCAAGCATGCTCTCTTTATCCTGGGGCAAGGTACCTTCCACGGTTTCAAAAAGGTTCAGGATGTGATCACTTTTTACAACGCTGGTAATACCTTTCAGTGACTCAATTAACAGCAGAATCTCTTGGGCCATCTCAAGATCGGTGCATTTTTCAAAACGACCGGCCTCCCAGTCATTGAACAGCTCAACACTGTTGGGAATGGCCAGGGTTCGAAGCCGTATGAAATCAGGATTGATTTGGTTTAAGGCATCGGCGGTTTCCAGCGCATGAATCCTTGAATACGCTCTTCCACCCAGACCCGGCATGATATATTCGGAAAGTTCCATTCCGGCCTTTTTTACCTTGAGTCCCGCCTTAACATGGGTTGCTTGGGTCACCCCTTTTTTAGCCATTTTCAGGACCGTGTCCGAACCGGATTCAAGACCGATATGAATTCTGTTTAAACCGGCATCCTTTATCTTTTCGAGATCACTATCCTTGATCCGGGCAATGGTATGGGACCGTGCATAGGATGTTATGCGCTCAACCCGGGGAAAGCGGTTTTTAAGATGTATCAGAATCTCTATAAAATCGTGCGGCTTGATAATCAGACTGTTTGCATCCTGAATAAAAATCGAATTCATGCCGCCGGCAAACCAGTTCAAAGCGGCGTTGAAGGCCCCGGGGTCGGGTGGTTCATAGTTTGCAGCCGCGCTACGGATCTCGGCTCTGCGAACCCGGCCGTTTTCGTCGGCCATATCCCGTATCATTTGAATAGAGGTGTGAATGGCGTCGATATCTTTTTTAACATGACCAACCGAACGGACGGAAAACCGAGACCCCTTGTAAACCGGACAGAACGTACAGCGGTTCCATGGACAGTTGCGAGTGACACGGATCAACAGGCTGTGAGCCTCACTGGGCGGCCGTATGGGCCCCTGTTCAAATCCCTGGTAGGTTTCATCTGTTTTGCGCGTCCGGCTCATAATTAAAAACCCATCATTTACGTTTTACCATTCAACTATTTAATGATATACATAACAGCCAGGAAATCAAGACATATACCGGATACTTGATGCAGGTTACCGGATATTGAGATTTAAAATTGCAGGGCTACTGATCTACCGTAAATTCAGATTCAACATATTTTAATGAAGAATCCACACCTTGAGGGTATATAAAAGATGAACGTCGAACATCGAACATCGAACGTTGAATATCGAATAATGTATTCTACCATTTATAATAAAGACAAAGCGAAGCGTCTTCCACATTCGACGTTCGACGTTGAACGTTCGATGTTCGATGTTCAAATTGTTGCATCTGAAATTACGACTAAACCTTCATATCACGTTGAAATTACGTATACAGGTTAGGAGTTCTGAATAGAAGAAAACCCTTTCAATAGTCAATTTTCAATAGTAAATCTTCAATTACCATTACTTCTTTGACAAAAGGCGTCTATTCGGAATAAAATTGATAAATCATTTTAAACGGAGTGTTTGAATTTGAAGAAAATAGGAACCACTATCATAAAATGATTTATCAATTTTATTCTATATCGCCGCCCTTTGCCGAGCCTGTGGAACAGGTTATCATTGTTGAACCCGGTCAGAAATTCAAGTCTCTTTACCAAATACTGCATCAAAAAGGGGTGATCAGTCATCCTGCAAAATTCAGGTTTTTTTCCCGCATCAAAGGCTATGATAAACACATAAAAGCCGGTGAATATGTCCTTTCCTCTGCCATGACACCGAAAAAAATACTTGAAATCTTGGTCACGGGAAGGGTCCGTCTCCACAGGATCACCATACCCGAAGGGCATAATCTGCAGCAGGTTGCACAGGCGGTTTCCCAGGCAGGATTGGGAACCCAGGCAGATTTTTTTAACGCCGCAACAAACGCCGATCTGGTTCGTTCCAAAGGAATTGATGCCCAAACCTTTGAGGGGTATCTTTTTCCCGACACCTATTATTTTACCAAAAACGCCACACCCGAAAAAATCATATCTTCAATGGTGAAACGATTCTGGTCCGTGTTCAAGCCGGAATGGAAAAATCGAGCCAAAACCCTTGGATTTACAATCCACCAGGTGGTAACCCTGTCATCGATTATCGAAAAGGAGACCGGTGCGGCCGTGGGAGACCGGTGCGGCCGTGGAACGACCCATTATCTCTTCGGTCTTTCACAATCGGTTAAAGCGGGGAATACGTCTGGAAAGTGATCCAACGGTTATTTACGGCATAAATGATTTTAACGGCAACATTACCCGAAGAGATCTTGCCGAAGATACCCTATACAACACGTATCGAATCAAAGGACTTCCGCCAGGACCCATTGCAAACGCCGGAATTGAGGCCATTGAAGCCGCCCTTTATCCGGCCGACACCCGGTTCCTTTATTTCGTCTCAAAAAAAGACAACACGCACCAGTTTTCAACAAACCTAAAAGATCACAACAGGGCCGTGCAAAAATATCAGCTCGGCCGATAAAATGAAGCTTAATGACCGTATCTCAAGAAACCCACAAAAAGACACTTGCGGATGGCAGATCAATCCGCCAAAAGGTGTTTGAAACCGTCTCTGAGTCCAACAAAAAGCTGACTTACGGTGAACTGGAAAAAAGACTCTCCCAAAAATTTGCGGTGCATAAAAAAGCATTAAAAACAGCCATAAGTGAGCTGGTAGCAGATCGCCAACTCATCTACACTTATAACCTCGGCTGTTCGTTCCTGGAAAAATCGTTTAACAAACCCACCCGCATCTCAAAACGGGTCGTTCTCAAACCGCCCGGGATGAGTTATACGTCGGAATCTGATGACGTGGTCATCGATATCGCCCAAGGGGCGTCCTTCGGCTCAGGAGAACACCCCACCACCCGCCTGGCCGTCGGGGGCATAGAAGCGGCATTATCCGAAAAAAATCGTTTCTCAAAAACAAACCATACCCGGGCCCTGGATATTGGAACCGGGTCCGGAATTCTGGCAATAGCGGCCGTATCCTTAGGAATAACAAAGGCGTTGGCAATTGACATCGATCCCTGCTCAAGATCGGAAGCTAAAAAAAATATTCGTTTGAACAATATGGACCATCGAATCCAGGTCCTTGACCGTGACATCGAACAGATCAATGAAAAATTTTTCCTGATAACGGCCAACCTCCGGTATCCAACCCTTGTACGGCTTTGTTCTCACATTTCGGAAATAACAGAACAACCCGGTATGGTTGTGCTCTCGGGAATCAAAACAGATGAAGTCACGGACATTTTGAATACTTACACCCGGAACGGCTTTAGCTGTGCCTGGAAAGCAGTTGAAAAGGAGTGGGTGGGGATGGTATTCGTTAAATCCTGATCCGAAGGACTACGTTTTCAATGTAAAAATAAATCGTAAGACCGTGAACCCCATAAGTACTAGGTAATTTTTGCGCCGGATGGACCGTGGAAGGTTTACTGAAAAAAATGAACGTCCAACATCGAACGTCCAACATCGAATGTTGAATAGAAGAAAAGGAATTTAGGGAGATCCTAAGATGCTTAAAACTTATCCAGCAGGTACGACTAATTAAAAAACCTGAGCTATTAGATGATATTTTACAGAAAACAGAAATAGCTGTTGAATGTTCGGTATTGGATGTTTGTTTTTCATTCGACGTTGGACGTTCGATGTTCGATGTTCGATGTTCATCTTTCAAAACAAACCCCTACGGCATAAATTTAACCTGTGAATATTTACAAAACAACTCAGCGCTTACGGCCATTAACCCTGAACCTCTGAACTTTGAACCCTTACACAAAATACCAAGGTACAAAAATGGATATTACAGCATTTTCAGATGAACAATCCGCAGGCCAGCGCCTGATGGTGGGATTTGACGGAACCGAGTTCAACCCGGACCTCAAATTCCTTATTAAAAC
>JAFDEW010000534.1 GCA_019310125.1 Deltaproteobacteria bacterium
GGAGCGCCTGGCCGCAGCAGTGGACCGTCGCCAGGGCGGAAAATCCGCTTTCCGCGGCAAATGGGTGGACACCAAAAATGCCTTCGAGTACTGGGCGAAGCGCTTCCGCGAGCGACTTGACGAACTTCGTGGATTGCAAAAGTAGAAGAAATAGTAGAAATCAGGGGGATGGCTTTGTCTGTTTGTGACAAATAGAGTCTGGACCCCCAATATACCATTGATAAATTTGGTGGGATCTGCAGATTTGTTATTCCCATACAGGTATGAAGGTGGGGGCAGATAAGATGGTTATCCGGCCCCTATTTTCATAAACCAGAAAGGACGGTTCATGGTTAAAAGAGTTGCCGTAACACGAATTAAAAAATCGCTCAATTTATTTAACATTCATTAAAGAAAGGAGATTCTAAAATGAAGTTTCTGAGAGTTTGTGTAGTAATCATGCTTCTATTTTCCGGAGTCGGCTTTATCGGATGTGGCGGCGGGGGCGCGGAAATCAAAACCAAACAGACCACATTGGGTCAAGAATTAACTGATCTGGATAAAGCATACAAAGACGGTATAATTACTGAAAAAGAATATAACAAAGCCAAAGAGGATATTTTACTGCAATGATCCACATTTCGAAACATTAAACAATGTTTTGGTTTTGAAATAAATACATTATGATCAATTCGGGAAGGAGTCATGTCGTTAATAGTTTGCCACGACTGTGATTTGATTCATCGGGTTGGCCCTGTGCCCGAAGGAAGCGCAGCCAAGTGTTCCCGGTGTGGCGCGCTGTTGTATCAGCACAAACGCGATAGTTTGGAGCGTACGCTGGCATTGACGGTGACGGGCCTTATTCTGTTTGTGGTGGCGAACGCCTTTCCTTTTTTAGGCTTCAAACTCCAAGCCCAGGTCCACGAGACCATATTGATTACCGGCGTCCAGGAGCTTTATCATCAGGGGATGTGGATCCTGGCAACCGTGGTGCTGTTGACGACCATTGTCATGCCTGCGGCACAGAGGGTATTCTGGTTTCCATTGTAAAACTGGGAAAAATGGCCACGATCGTACCGGGCATTGCCGCCTTTGCATTCATGGCCTTGATCTTTATTTTGGCCGCGTCCATGGCGGTATTGGATCCGCATGCCGTGTGGGAAAAAATAAAAATCCAGGAGAGTACCCGCGGCATCCCCGTTGGACCGGCCAACCTGATCGGCTGCCATACATGCCATCTCCTGTGTCGTTTACCTTCCCACGGGGGTCAGGGCCTGACCTGTCCGCGATGCGGCACGCACCTGCACCGGCGCAAGCCCAACAGCATTGCGCGGACCTGGGCACTGATCCTGGCGGCCGTAATATGCTATATTCCGGCCAACGTGCTGCCGATCACCATTGTCACCTCTTTGGGGAAAAAGCAGGCCGATACCATCATTAGCGGAGTTATTTATTTTATTTCCACAGGCATGTGGCCCATTGGGTTAGTGATCTTCGTGGCCAGTGTGTTTGTGCCATTGTTAAAGCTTTTGGCTCTCAGTTATTTGTCTTTTTCGGTCCAGCGAAAATCCGGATGGCGACCCGTGGATCGAACGAAAATCTATCGAATGGCAGAGGTTGTGGGCCGCTGGTCAATGGTGGATGTGTATGTGGTGACCATCCTGGTTGCCATGGTGAATTTAGGCGCCCTGGCAACCATCGAAGCCGGTCCTGCGGCAGTCTATTTTTGCGGCGTGGTGATTATCACCATGTTTCCAAGAAACCGGTGATTCGGGTGCAGCCCAGGCCGTTGTTAAACCCAAAAAAAGCATTTCCATTGTCTGGATCGTGCCTTTGGTCGCCCTTTTGATCGGCGGCTGGCTGGTCTTCAAAGCCGTCACCGAGAAGGGCCCTACCATCACGATCACTTTCAAAAGCGCCGAGGGGCTGGAAGCCGGTAAAACCAAGATCAAATTCAAAGACGTGGAAGTAGGTCAAGTGGAGGAGATCCATCTCAGCCCGGACCTGTCCCACGTCATAGTAACGGCTCAATTGACGCGAGATGCCAAAGACTATTTAACGGAAAACACCCGTTTTTGGGTTGTTCGAGCCCGGGTGGGCGGCGGCGGAGTTTCCGGTCTTGGCACCCTTTTTTCCGGGGCTTACATCGGCATGGATCCGGGAAAACCCGGCAAAAAAGCCCGTTCTTTCAAGGGGCTGGAGACGCCGCCCATCGTAACCACGGATCTGCCCGGTCGCCAATTCATGCTCAAGGCGGAAAAACTGGGTTCACTGGATGTTGGCAAACCCGTCTATTTCCGGCAGATCAAGGTGGGCCAGGTTGTGGCGTACGAGATGGAAAAAGACGGACAAGCCGTTGATATCAAGATCTTTATTCATGCGCCCCATCATGAGCGCGTGCATAAAAATACGCGGTTTTGGAATGCGGGGGGGCTGGATGTATCCGTTGATGCCGGCGGCATCAAAGTGAACACGGAATCCTTTGTGGCCATTATGATCGGAGGGATTGCCTTCGAGAACCCGAAGGATTCGGAACCCGGTCCGGCC
>JAFDEW010000328.1 GCA_019310125.1 Deltaproteobacteria bacterium
TTGATTTACACCCACAAAGAATTTTATTTTATTAATCTTTCTTCGTGCCTTGGTGTCTTGGTGGCAAAAAGAAAAAAGCTTTGTGAACTGATGAAAAGATTATACAATCGATCCTATTTTTTTGATCAGGGGATCCATTTTGAATGCCAGCAGTGCGGGGTATGCTGTACCGGGGATCCGGGGATCATATATATCGGAAAAGATGAACTTACGCGTATCGCCGAATACCTTTGTGTTCAGGTTCCGTTTTTTATTGAAAATTATCTCTATCCCATAAAGACAGGATACAGTATCAAAGAACATGCAGATGGGCGGTGTTTTTTTTATGAAAACGGGTGCACAATCTATCCGGTTCGTCCCCATCAGTGCAAAACCTTTCCTTTTTGGTTTGAGAATTTACGTTCTGCCAAAAAATGGAAACGCATATCCAAAGAGTGTCCGGGTATTGGTTGCGGCCCCTTATATTCCAAAGAACAGATTCTAGAAATTGTTCAATCGAACATAGATATTGTTGTAAAAATGAATCTTTGACCCCAATTCGAGTTTTGACTCGATTAATTCCATAATTGTGAATTTTGTGCTTTTTGTGACAAAACTTTTTCCATTCCGCCACCAAGACACCAAGTCACGAAGAAAGAATAATAAATATATCCTTTGTGCCTTAGTGTCTTGGTGGCAAACATTGTAATTTGAATTTAAATATATTAGACAATTTTTGTAAAATATTGTAGCCTTTTTTTTGATGCAGATGTAAATTTTTCAACTATGGATTCTTTAACGAATAGTTCTAAATCTAAATATTATGAAAATCTATGATTATCCATCAAAATCGGCCGAAAAAAGGATAACGTCAATTGTAAACAGAGGTCTTGGCTTTAAAAAGAAAGACCTTCTTACGGTCACGCGCATCCTTGAGGATGTCAGGAAAAATGGAGATGCCGCGCTCATTAAATATACAAACCGGTTTGACTCTCCGGGATTGACCATAGCGTCGATCAAGGCCACACGCCAGGAGATTGATACTGCTTCAAAAACAGTGGACCGGTCCTTTGTGCGGACTTTAAACAGAGCGGCCAAGCAAATCCAGGCCTTCCATAAACAGCAGTTCGTCAACTCATGGATTAGTACCAAAAGGCCCGGCACTCTTCTGGGGCAGATGGTAAATCCCGTGGATACCGCGGGGGTTTATGTGCCGGGAGGAATGGGGGGAAAGACGCCTCTTGTCTCTTCAGTCTTGATGGGTGTTATTCCGGCCAAAGTCGCAGGGGTAAACCATATCGCCATGGTAACTCCGCCGAACAAGGAGGGAAAAATAGACCCCCATCTTCTGACTGCCGCAAAAAAGGTAGGAGTTGATGCGGTTTACAAGGTCGGAAGCGCATGGGCCATTGGCGCTCTTGCTTACGGTACCGAGACAATTCCAAAAGTAGATGTTATCGTGGGGCCCGGCAATATTTATGTTACAATTGCCAAAAAAATCGTGTCGGGAACCGTGGGCATAGATATGATCGCAGGACCGAGTGAAATTCTGGTTATTGCGGACAGCACCGCAAATCCGGCATTTGTTGCAGCCGATCTTCTGTCTCAGGCGGAACATGATATACTGTCGTCAGCAATTCTGGTCACGAATTCCAAAGACACGGCAAAAGCGGTTGCTCTTGCCGTGGATGAGCAGCTTGAAGTTCTTAAGCGCAAAGAAATCGCCGAAAAATCGATTGTCAGGTTCGGAGCAATCATAGTGGTGCCTGATATTGATGCTGCTATTGAGCTCTCAAACAGAATTGCCCCCGAGCACCTTGAACTTCAGATCGAAGATCCATTTGCGATTATCGGACAGATACGAAATGCCGGAGCTGTTTTTTTAGGGGATTACACTCCCGAGCCGGTGGGAGACTACATTGCCGGACCCAATCACGTACTCCCCACTGCAGGTACGGCAAAATTCTCGTCAGCGCTTTCGGTGGACAATTTTGTTAAAAAGACCAGTCTGGTCCGGTACTCCAGGGCAGCTTTTGAGCGTGAAGCCGGAGACATCATTCGCCTGGCAGAAATCGAAGGACTGGATGCCCATGCAAATGCAGTCAAGGTCAGGTTAGCCCAGCTCCGTAAATAGGTCGTCCTGATAATCTCTGAAGTGGATACTTTCTATCCACACCAATTCAATCCGGATATTTTATATCCAATGTTGATTTAGCCGAAGCAAATATGATAGTCTCGTAAAAAGTAAAAACTTAACCCGGAACCAAAAATATTTGCCACAAAGACACTAAGACCCGCCCGCCTCGCCTAAGGCGAAGCCGATGGCGGGCAGGCACAAAAGATTTTATTTTATTATTCTTTCTTAGTGTCTTGGTGCCTTGGTGGCGAGAAGATAATGGCATAAAAATTGCTTTTTCCCGAAACTATAATTAAACGTCTTTAAAAAATATAAAGGAGTCTGTCCATGAGATTTTTTACAAACAAAAAACATGTTTCGAGAACTAAACCCCTTGTCTTCATTGTACTACTGGCAGTTGGAATTGTTGCGCTTTCAAGTTTTAACCCGGCTTCAGCAGTTGAAACAAACGACCACACGATTCTCTCATACCCGGAAAGTTTCAATGAGCTGGCTGAAAATTCCAGCCCGGCGGTAGTTAACATCAGGACAATAAAAACAATCAAAGGAGGCGGCCGAGTATTCCGTCAGTTCAAAAAAGGTCCTTTTGGTGAAAACGATCCTTTTAATGATTTTTTTGACCGTTTTTTCGGTGACGAGCGACCCCATGATTTTAAGCAGCGAAGCCTTGGATCGGGATTCATCATTAATAAAGACGGTTATATTGTAACCAACAACCATGTGGTGGAAAACGCCGACAAGATTGAGGTCATACTTAAAGATGAAAAAGAGTTCGACGCCGAGATTGTCGGGCGGGATGCCAACACGGATCTGGCCCTAATAAAAATCAAGCCGGATCGTGATCTCCCGGTATTGTTATTCGGAGATTCCGATGCGCTCAAAGTGGGTCAGTGGGTGGTGGCAATCGGGAGTCCCTTTGGCCTTGAGCACACCGTTACTGCAGGAATTGTAAGCGCCAAAGGGCGTGTTATCGGGTCAGGGCCCTATGATGACTTTATACAGACCGATGCATCAATTAATCCCGGCAACAGCGGGGGACCCCTTATCAATATGCAGGGCAAGGTTGTTGGGATTAATACTGCCATTATCGCCGGCGGAAGCGGCATCGGATTTGCCATTCCCATAAATCTTGCCAAAAACATTGTCGACCAGCTCAAAAGCAGTGGAGAGGTTATCCGGGGCTGGCTTGGAGTGGGTATCCAGGACATCAGCAAACAAGTCGCAGAGTATTACGGAATAAAATCAAAAAAAGGCGTTCTGGTTACGGAAGTTTTTCCGGACGACCCTGCGGATAAAGCCGGAATAGAGCCCCAGGATATTATTTTGTCCATTAATGGAATAGAAGTTGGGACTTCCAGGGAAATTACCAGTATGATAGCAGACCTCGGTGTTGGCGAAACCGTGAAGATCAAAGCATTACGAAACGGAAAAACCAGGACATTTAGTGTAAAAATTGCAAAAAGAGAAGAGACCCGGATTTCCGCCAGAAGTACCCGTAAAGAAAAGCAGACAGAGCTCGGGATCAGCGTCGAAAATGTTACCCCTGAGATTGCGCGTCGATTTAATCTCAAAGATGCCAAAGGAGTTATTGTAAGCGCTGTGGAACCGGACAGTAAGGCTGACGAAGCGGGAGTTAAAAGGCTTGATATTATCAAGGAGATTAACCATAAAAGCATTGCAACGGT
>JAFDEW010000329.1 GCA_019310125.1 Deltaproteobacteria bacterium
AAAAATCCAACTTCTGCGTTGTGCTGCATTTCGTAATCATTCAACGTACGAAAAGTACGCCTCATGATTACAAAATTTGCACGCCTTGAATTTGAACTTTTTACGAAACCGTCTGAATTGAACTTTTTACAAGTTCATCAAAATTAACCTTGCCAAAAATTCGGATAACTGATGAGAATCCATTTTAAAGCCTTCCCTCTTGAATAAGAAGGACCGGAGGGGTGTTAAGTTAATCGTATTTTTTTTTTAGTTCGGCCAAGTCGTATTGTATAAAATCATGAAACGATTTTATAATCTTATAAGCTGAATTCCCTTTAGAAAATAATGATCTAAAAGTCAAACACAATTTTTCGAACGTTGAGTCGGCGTTGAACGAATAAAAGCATTTCGGAAGAAGAAAAATGTTTAAGTTCGGTGGCGAATAAATCCTCGGAATATATCAAACATATTCTGCCCCGTAGGTTCCCGTGAAAATGCCGGGACAGGCCAGCAGATCGTACTGGGGTGGTTATTTTTTTCACATGCCTTGATCTTGAACAAAAATAATTATTTATGGATGGACAATAGTTATAAACTGAATATAATTCTGCTTGACATTTTTAAATTCAGCTGTTACGAGAACGAAATTTTTGCGTTTTTTTTTAGGTATGATTTTAATATTATATCAACGCATTAGGGTTTCATTTTTTTAAGGTCTCAATTGCGCTGGGAAAGGAGGAAAACCGAAAAAACTAAAGAAGGAAATTATTAGGTAATGGGTTCTAACTTAAAATGTAACGTCATTAAGGAGGAAAATTTAATGAAAAAATTGGTTGTATTTGCAATTGTATTGGCATTTCTGGCCGTTCCCCTGACCGCCTTCGGGACCATGGGCCATTGTATTTGCAATTGTATTGGCATTTCTGGCCGTTCCCCTGACCGCCTTCGGGACCATGGGCCAGATGTCGCCCAAGAGCAAGGACATTAACGTCGAGTTCTTCGGCAGCATGAAGACCTATCCCATATGGACGTCTAACCTGAACTTTAACAGCGACACTCGTCAAAACGACATTATGCTCGATGAAAATGGCTATTTGATGGATCATGATGTCCGCAATGAGATCCGGTTGGGATGGAAGGGAGGAAACGATACATTTGACTTCATGGTCATCCTGGAAGCCGATTTCAACCTGGATAAAAACAACACCGACCGTGGTGCTTCTGTTGGCCAACCTCTCGATTCGGGAATGACCGGCGAAGATTTCGGCGTGGAAAAACTGGACATCGGTTATAATTTCGGTCCCTTTCGTATTCACTCCGGCTGGACCACCCGGTGGCTCGACATCAAAACCGGTGGTCTGGTGTACGGCGATGACCACCCCTACATTGGTTTGACCGGGAACATCGGTGAAAACTTTAAATGGGAAGCGGATTATACCATTGTCTATGACGCCATCGATACGACGTTCTATGATGGAAACCGTCTAGACTGGAGATTCTACTCGGCAAAAGGGATCTACACAATACCCTCTGGCGTTGCCAAGGGTTTTGTGATCAGCCCCTTTTATGCATTCAGCGACAATAATGATACACAAACAAACAACGCCCAAGTGAGCTATTTCGGCCTCGAGGGTTACGGTAAGCTGGGAATTTTTACCCCCCGCTTTGAAATCGCATATGCTGACGGCAGTACGGATGATGATCCAACAACAGGGACAGATTACGACATCAGCGCCATGGCGGCTTTTGCGTCCGTGGACATCGAAGTCTGTCCGGGCTTTATTCCCTACTTCGGCATCAAATGGGAAGAAGGCGATGGCGACCCCAATGACGATGATATCGAGGCATTCAACGCGATCACCGATATCACGCGCTACACCCCCACTTTCGGTATGGAAAATGCCCTTGTATACCGTTACATCCCGAATCTGGGAACCCATCTTTATAGCGGCAATTTCAATGTAATCGGTGAAAAGAGCGGCTACGGCGGAATCGGCAACTCCTCTAAAGGAGATGCTCCGGGTATGCTTATGTGGGGCCTGGGTTTCAAGGGAAAATACGACAAATGGTCCTATAAGGTCCAGTACATGAGCTTTCAATTTGATGAAGAACCTATTGGCTTAGATGGGGTAACACGTACTGATGACGAAGTAGGCCAGGAATTCGATGTCCGCGTGGCCTACACCTTCAGCAAGCATTTCACCATGGCCAACTGCTTCGCCGCTTTTGATCCAGGCGATGCTATACAGGATCTTCATGGTGATGACTACGACGACACTGCGCTGTGTAACACTATCGAGTTGATATGGAGCTGGTAAGCCGCTGGTGAGCGTCTGAAACGTATCTAAAAACCAATTTTCAGGCCCTTCCCGGCCGGGGAGGGCCTGATTTTTTTTCAGGAGTATTTAAATTGAGATTCAAAATAGCCGTGATATTATGTTTATTCTGTGTGCTGCCGTTTTTTCTTTCTGCACCCCAGGCCCAAGCCCGGAACGAGCCCTTCCCCGGACTGACTGATTTTCTTAAAAAGCAATACGCCTCACCTTTTCAGGTAGCAGGCAAGGTATATGAGATTTCCGGAGACCGGCTTCTTTTCAGTAAAAGCGACGTCCCCCTGGAAACCGGTCGACTGCTCCAGGTATGCGAGCATAAACCCGGGGTTTCCTCCGCACTCCAATCCCGGGTTGCATGGATTCAGGTAGAGGCCTTTTTCGCCGACAAAGTGCTGGCCCGGATAACCGGGGGCACGGCGAGCGCCATTAAGGCGAAGGATCTGATTCTGACCTCGGCTGCCCCTGTGATATACCTTTACACCAATATCACCGGTAAACAGGGATTTAAACAGTACCGGCAGCTCCTCACCGCCCTTTTGGATGCCCGATTTCAGGTAAAAGAGGTTTCCGGTGATACCATTGCCGGAAAGCCTGAATCGTCCGATCTGCTGCTTCGTCTGGAGTGGGAAGCCGGACAGCTTGTCTGCGGGTTGACCCGTCTTGACGACGGCGGGCTGCTTTACTCCGAAGCTCTTTCATATCCCGATGTCGTCCAAACACGGTTTCCCTCCGGCCATCTTCTCGCACAGACCGTTTACCTGCCGGCCCGCACCCCTGCGGCACCCTTAGCACAACCATCACCGGCGCCTGAGGCATCCCGCTTGGCAACTGCCGGACCGAGCATTCAGACCCCCAAGCCAAGTTCGATGCCGGTCCGCGCGCCTGCAACGCCTTCCGTACAACCGCCACCGGTGTCTGAAAAACCTCGTTCCGAACCTGCCGGGCCAACCTTTCAAACCTCCAAACCCATTGAAAAGGCCGATTTTCACCGGCTCTCAGAGCCTTTTTTTCGGGTGCAAAGTTGTGATCTGGAAGGCGACGGTAAAGGTGAACAATGAGCCACCGGTTTGACAAAGACAACTATTTCCCGCTTCATCTTCACGCCGTTGATATTGACGGCCGTAAAGGGGACGAGCTGTTGGTCACCCTTGTCGAGCCGTCCCAAGCCCTGGACAAAAAGGACAGCCGGCTCTGTTCCATTATCCTGACACTCCAAAAAGCCACCTTGCATCCGCTTGTAAAAAACTGGCCGTATTATTTGAGAGTAATTCGGGACCGACACGGCCGGGCCGTTGCCCTATCCCAGTCCCGGGGTGACTATGAACCCTACGCAGACTCCATCCGCCTGCTGAGGTGGAACTCAACCAATAAAAAGGTTGAGCTGGGCGAGCCCTATAGACCTGCCCGCGGAGTCTACTCTATCTATCAGTTTAACCTGGTGCCTGAAGATCCGCAACGAGTTATGATCCTTGAGCCCAACAATAATCTCAACGGCTATTTTGCGCCTGAAGAGACTTTAGAGGCCACGGGAATCCGGAATTACGGCGACTTCCACGAACTGGCCTACCCCATCAAACTCGAAAAGGATGAAATGATTGGGGGTTTTGACAAAAAGACGTTCCGGGAGGTTTATGCGCCCCGCCGTTTTGAGCTAAGACCAGCATTTGACGGGCAAAGCTTCATCATTTACAAAGAACGAACCGGCAGCGGTGGTTTACTGAAAAGCGCCGTCAAAAAGGTCTGGCGCGGTTCCCAGGGAGTGGATCAGGTAGTCGGCGTGAAATGGGAGGGAGAACAAATCGTTGAAACCTGGAAATCCAAAGAGCTCTCGAAAAACATCCTGGATTTTACTTTTTCTCAAGATTCCGACCGGATTCTGGTCCTTTACGAGGAAGAAAAGGGCTGCGCGCTGGAGGCGTTGCATTAAGGGCTCACTAAAAAACAAACTTAAAACGGTCATAATTTGAGATTTCTAACTCTTAGATATGATCACCGTAGGTTGAGGTGGAGTACTGGAGTGTTGGATTTTTTTTGCTAATCACTCCAATACTACAGTATCTTATGTTGACATTTCACTAATTGCCACGGATATTTTAATAACCCACTCTCTTGATTTACATCCGACCCTCCCTCAGTAATTTATTTAATTTACAATATATAGTATGATTTCATAGAGTTAACTTAGTTTTCTTTGCTCAGAATTGGAACGTTGGAATTCGGTTGGAAAGAGATACACGCCGTTGTAGAGCATTCTCCCTGTATGGGGATTCAAATACGTTTGCCCTGATTTCAATAAAAAATTTCGGATTGACAATAAAGTCGACATTTGGTATTTGGAACGGTTGGCGAAATCGTGAATACACGAACAAGCCAGGCAACCGATCCGGTCCGAAAGGTCCGGTGAAGGGTTATGGAAGAATTTTAAACGAAAATTGTTATCCTGATAATAAAGGAGAATTCCATGCAACAAGTTGCCGCCCCACCGGAAGATGAAATTTCAAAAACGCTTCAGCTCATCGAAAACAAAGAACACGACCCCAGCCATCTGGTAAAACTCCTTCAGGAAATACAAGCGGAACTCGGTTATGTTCCGGAAACCGCCCAGAGACTCATTGCCAGGAAAATGAATACACCTATGAGCCACATTTATGGCATACTGAGTTTCTATAATTTCTTCCGATTGTTTCCTCCGGGCCGGCACCGAGTGACGGTATGTCTGGGTACGGCATGCTACGTCAAAGGTTCCAGGAATATTTTGAAGGAGATCACTTCCCGGTATGAACTCGAACCCGGTCAGACCACAATCGACCGAAGATTTTCACTGGATATCGTAAGATGTGTGGGATGCTGCGCCATCGGACCGGTCATGACGGTCAATGATAGAGTCTATGGAAGGATGAAACCCGAGAAAGTTAGAACTGTTCTCAGGGACTATACGTAAAGAATTCCGGCCCAAAGGACAAGGCTTTGCTTATTCATAGAGGGTTTGCTTTATTAAAAGTTGATTGACTTATTGAAATTCCAAATAACAAATCCCAAAAAACAAACAAATAACAATGACCGAAATTCAAAATCCAAAACAAAAAAACAATAGCTCACTTGGAGCAAGCGCCTGCGCTGCGCGTTGAACCGGTTTGGAATTTGTATTTTAGAATTTGAGATTTATTTGTAATTTGGTGCTTGGATTTTGTGATTTTAGACACAAAACTCCAAGGCAGAGGCATCTATCTTTGACCTATCCCAAAGGAATAGGTCTTTCAAGGTGAAATAAAGGTGTTACCATGAAAATTAAATCCACCAATGACCTTTCGGCCCTCAAGGAAAAAATCGAAAAAGAGAAATCTGAACTTTCCAAAAAAACACAGGTGATTGTCTACCAGGGAACCTGTGGCTTCGCCTCCGGAGCTCGCGAGGTTTTGGAAGCGCTCAAAAAAGAATTACACGCAAAAAATCTCACGGATGTTGCCGTTCTGGAACATTCGTGTATGGGATGCTGTTATCTTGAACCTTACATGAGCGTCACGGACCCTAAGGGCGCTTACACCCTCTATGGATACCTCACCCCTGAAAAGGTGAAACAGATTGTGGGAACGCATCTGATGGGAGAGGAAGTGGTTCAGGAATACATGGTGGATATCAATATGCCGTTTTTTAGCCGCCAGGAAAAAAGGATCACGGAGTTACTGGGAAAAATCAATCCCTTCAAGATTGAAGACTACATTTTTCACGATGGGTATCAGGGACTTTCCAAGGCCTTGGAAATGAAACAGGTTGACGTGATTGAAGAAGTCAAACATTCGGGGCTGAGAGGAAGAGGCGGCGCGGGTTTTCCCACAGGCGTAAAATGGAATTTTGCATACAACACGGAGTCCAATCAAAAATACATGGTCTGCAACGCGGATGAAGGGGACCCGGGCGCCTACATGAACAGGGCCGAACTGGAGGGAAACCCCCATGCGGTATTAGAAGGCATGGCAATCGGAGGATACGCCATCGGCGCGAACAAAGGCTACATTTACGTGAGAGCGGAGTATCCTTTGGCCGTAGAAATACTCAATGCGGCCATTGCCCAGGCCAGAGCGTATGGCTTTCTGGGCGAAGGAATTCTGGGAACCTCTTTCGAGTTTGACATAGAATTGTTCCTGGGTTCCGGGGCTTTTGTCTGCGGTGAGGAGACCGCCCTTCTGGCATCTTTGGAGCAAAAAAGAGGCAATCCCAGGCCCAGGCCTCCATTTCCTGCAACCCAGGGGCTTTTTGGCAAGCCCACAGTGATCAACAATGTGGGGACACTGTCTAACCTGCCGCTTATTATGTGCAAAGGCGCTGAGTGGTGGGGTTCCATCGGCTCTGAAACCACAAAAGGGACCAAGGTTTTCTCCCTGACCGGCCAAATTGCTCAAAGCGGCCTGATCGAAGTTCCCATGGGAATTTCATTGGGTGAAGTTGTCTTCGACCTGGGAGGCGGAATAGCCGGCGGTAAAAAATTCAAGGCCGTACAGCTGGGCGGTCCCTCCGGAGGATGCGTCCCCGCCGAATATCTCAATATTCCAATTGATTACGAATCCTTACAGGACATCGGCTGCATCATGGGATCCGGTGCCATGGTGGTACTGGATCAAGATGCCTGTATGGTGGATACGGCACGATTCTTTCTGGAATTTGATGCAGACGAATCCTGCGGACAGTGCGTCCCTTGCCGACGGGGCCTTCCGTTGATGACCCATATCCTGGAAAAAATCACAGAGGGAAACGGTGAGATCAAAGATTTGGAGACCCTAAAAGACATCGCAACAGGCATGCAAAAAACGTCTCTTTGTGCTCTGGGTCAGACCGCCGCCAGCCCCACGCTCAGCACAATTCGCCATTTCAGGGAAGAATATGAAGCCCACATTATTGAAAAAAGATGTCCGGCCGGAGTATGCGCCGCTTTGTTTAAAACCAAATGCCGGAATGCCTGCCCCATAAACCAGGATATCCCTGTCTGTATGGCCCTTGCCAGAAAGGGTGAACTTGAAGAAGCCTACAAGGTCATCAAGCAAACCAACCCCCTGCCTCTGGTGCTGGGAAGAGTCTGCCACCATCCTTGCGAAAATAAATGTGACCGGGGAAAACTCGATGAACCCTTGGCCATCCGAGAAGTCAAACGATGGGTCGCAGACTACGCCTATGAAAACAACATTGAGTACCGTCCGCCCAAACGAGCACAAAGAAAAGAAAAAATCGCCATTGTGGGATCGGGTCCCGCAGGACTTGCGGCGGCTTATGATCTTTGTATACAAGGCTTCGGGGTTACTGTGTTTGAAGCCCTTCCGGTTGCGGGAGGGATGCTCGCAGTGGGAATCCCGGAATAC
>JAFDEW010000059.1 GCA_019310125.1 Deltaproteobacteria bacterium
GTGTGATGGTGGTTGCTAAAAATTCTGCGTCACATCAAGACTTGGCCCTGCAGTTTAAATCGAGACGCATTAAAAAAAAATACCTGGCCCTTGTTTACGGCAGGATGGAATCGGATTCGGGCAGGGTGGAACTTCCCATCGGCCGGCATCCTGTGGATAGAAAAAAAATGTCCACACATAGCCGGAAAAGTCGCAGGGCCGAAACAACCTGGCGAGTCAGGAAACGGTTTGTCCAGGCCACCCTGGTTGAGATTAATCTCAAAACTGGGCGAACTCATCAGATCAGAGTCCACTGTGCCGCCATCAAACATCCGGTTGTGGGTGATTCGGTCTACGGCGGTCGTAAGGCTGGAAAAAGCATCGAATATGATCTTTTTGGATCCGTTCCACGGCAGATGCTCCATGCCTGGCGACTTGAATTTACCCACCCGAAAAACCAAAAGACGCTTTGTTTTGAAGCCCCCATCCCTTCCGACATGGGGGACATTCTAAAACTTATAACCGTTCAGGGTTCAGGGGTTCAAGGTTAAATCCATTGTGCAATCTTCCATCAACCTTGAACTGGGAACCTTTGAACTCTTATAAAATATGTTTGGTTTGGCCCAGGGATGATTAAAATTGCCCATAATATGGCTTTAAAAGATATCGCATATTTATTCCTTCCCGTATGTCTGATGTCAGGTTTCAGGTGTCAGGTTTCAGGGGGGGACGAGGTGACCGGGAGCAATTATGTGGATATAGCGACACTCAAAGATTATATCACGGAAAAGGTGTATTTAGAATTTCGGGGTCACTACAAAGAATGCATTCGTATGCTAAATGGATTGGAGAAAACATTGGAGCGAAAAGTTCCAGAGCGAGAATTTCGCTGGCAGTTAGCCGAGGAATCGGCAGTGATGGCGTAAATGATGAAACGCTCCCTCAGGGATGGCCCATTACTGCTGAACAGGCTTCCTGACACCTGACACCTGAAACCTTAAGATATGGAATAAAAATGGGATTAAAATTCCATCTGTATACACAGCGTTTTTCACCACCCCGGTTTGGCTCGCTGATTTACTGCAATTATCCTTTATGTTTATAGAAGGCTTCGATCTTTTCTACCACATATGTCAGTTGGTCATCCGAAAGCTCAGGATATACGGGAAGGGCCAGGGTATGCAAAGCCGCATGCTCGGCCACGGGGAAATCCCCCTTTTTGTAGTTTAGATCCAAAAAACATTCCTGAAGGTGCATGGGAATGGGATAGTAAATTTCAGTTCCTACTCCCGCTTCATTTAAAAAAAGGCGAAGGTCGTCTCTCTTATCCTTTACACATATGACAAACTGGTTGTATATGTGACGGTCTTCCTTTTCAACCGGAAGCTTGATCACATCATCTATTCCTGAATCTGCAAAAAGTTTTCTGTATTTGCTTGCGTTCTCCTGGCGGGCTTTTGTCCATGTGTCAAGGTGTTTCAGTTTTACGGAAACGACCGCGGCTTGGAACGCGTCCAGTCGGAAGTTCCCGCCCGCCAATTGATGATAATACTTTGGGTGGGAACCATGAACCCGAAGAATTCGTAATTTATCATAAAGTTCATCGGAATCGGTTGTTACCATGCCCCCGTCTCCAAAAGCACCCAGGTTTTTAGACGGGAAAAAAGAGAAGCAGCCTAAATCGCCCATTGATCCTGCCCGCCGGCCCCGGTATTCCGCTCCGATGGCCTGTGCGGCATCCTCAATAACAACCAGATGGTATTCCTCGGCAATCTTTAAGATTGGATCCATATCCGCACATTGGCCATACAGATGAACGGGTATGACAGCCTTGAGCCTTGCCAGCTCGTTGTCTGTCATGGAATCGATGACATTCTCCAAGCCTTCAGGTGACATATTATATGTGTCCGGGTCAATATCCACAAAGATTGGACGGGCGCCGGTACGAAATATGGACCCCGCCGTAGCGAAAAAGGTATAAGGCGTTGTGATAACCGTGTGTTGAGAGGCGATATCCGTTGCCATCAGCGAAATCAAGAGGGCGTCGGTTCCGGAGGACACTCCCAATGCATGCTTTGAAGAACAATACCCGGCAATATCCTTTTCAAGGGCCTCGACCCTTGGACCCAGAATAAAATACTGGCTTTCAAAGATTTGTTCAGCAACCGTTAAAATTTCTTCCTTAATGGAGTGATACTGTTTTTTTAAATCAAGCAGAGGTACTTTCATGGTGAATGATGTCTCCAGGTCTTTATAAAATTTCCCATTTTGTGCTTTTTAAGGCAAAACATTTTTTTTCTCGCCACCAAGGCACAAAGACACGAAGACACGAAGGATTTTATTTTGTTATTCTTTCTTCGTGTCTTTGTGCCTTGGTGGTAAATATTTTTGGTTCCAGGCTTGTCGGGGTAAGGTTCTATCCGGCGAAATGGCAGGCTTGCAAGCTGTTTCTACGGCATTATAGCCAAGAAATCGATTAACCTCACGGGTCAGGGGCAGACCGGCCCTTAATTTTATAGAGGTAGACAGTTCAACAATGGTTTCTGTTTTATCAGGGTTGAGCAGGTGAATATATGCACGGCAGGAGCCCGGATGGCTTTTTAAGATTTCCTTAAATTTAACAAGCAGTTCTTTTTGTGTTCGGGTTATGTCCAGATTAAAATGCACACTTGCCGTCCAGGTTTCTTCAGCCTTGTCAATGGGTATAATCGTTTCTGCCAATATCTTTATCGAGTTTTCGTCCTTTTGCAGCTGCCCCTGGATAAGGATTGGGCGGTCATCGGTTAAAAGGTCATGAACTTTTACATAAAGTGAAGAAAAAACCGTGGCTTCAACAGATCCATGCAGGTCCTCCAGGGTAACAAAGGCCATCAAATCCCCCCTTTTTTTGGTTTTTATGGTCTTCAACGTTCTTATGATTCCACCGATTCTTACGGTATCGCCATCTTTTTTCTCTTTGACCACAACGGAGTTTGCATTGGTAAACTTATCCAGAATATCTTCATGGCCCATCAACGGATGGCCGGTGATATAGAACCCTAAAGATTCCTTTTCAAGCGCTAAAAGCTGTTTTTCATTCCATTCATCGATTTCGGGCAGGGTGGGCAAGTTAATGGCCGGACCGCTTCCCGGCATGTCAAACAAACCCATCTGTGGATCCGATTTTTCTCTTTGAACCCGTTGTCCATAATCAAGGATGTCCTCTATGGATGCCGTCATCCGGGAGCGGTAATCTCCGGTGGAGTCGAAACCGCCACATTTAATAAGACTCTCGATAACCCGTTTGTTAACCTTTTTCAGATCCACGCGTTCACAGAATTCAAAAAGTGAAGAAAATTTTCCTCCTTGGTTTCTGGCTTCGACGATAGCTTCGATGGCGTTTTCCCCCACGTTTTTAACCGCGACAAGTCCGAATCTTATTTTGGATCCGCTTACGGTAAATTCCTTGTCGCTTTCGTTGATATCCGGAGGGAGGATTTCAATACCGTGGCTTTTGCATTCGGCAATATATTTTACAATACCATCGGTGGAATGCATTTCACTGGTGAGCAATGACGCCATGAACTCCACCGGGAAATGAGCTTTTAGAAAAGCGGTCTGATATGCTATCATTGAATATGCGGCGCTGTGGGACTTGTTAAATCCATATCCCCCGAATTTTTCCATTAAATAAAATATTTTTCCGGCGTTATCAGTTGGTAGGCCATTGTCCGTAGCTCCCTCCATGAAACGTTCCCTGTGCTTGGCCAGAATCTCGGGAATTTTCTTACCCATGGCCTTTCGGAGATCATCAGCTTCGGCCATGGAATAATTTGCCAGGTCTGCGGCAATCTTCATCACCTGCTCCTGATAGACGACCACCCCGTAAGTTTCTTTCAGAATCGGTTCGAGTTGTGGTACCAGGTATTCAACCTTTTTTTTACCGTGTTTTCTGTCCACAAAATCATCCACCATTCCGCTGTCAAGGGGACCGGGACGGTAAAGTGCAACCAGTGCAATGATATCATCAAAGCTTTCCGGTTTTAATTTTACCAGCAGATCTTTCATGCCCGAGCTTTCCAACTGGAATACGCCGGTGGTTTCGCCGGATTCAAGCAGACGATACGTGGCGGGATCCTTTAAATCCAGGTTGATGAGGTCCGGCGGTGTGCCGCCCTGTGCTACGATTAGCTTAAGCGTATTTGCGATGACCGTGAGGTTGCGAAGTCCCAGAAAGTCAAACTTAACCAGTCCGATTTTCTCTACACATTTCATATCAAACTGGGTTACAACTTCACCCTTTTTACCTTTGTATAGCGGTAAATATTCCACCAGGGGCCTGTCTGCGATGACAACGCCGGCAGCATGGGTTGAGGCATGCCTCGGGAGTCCTTCCAGTATACGGCAGATCTTGATCAGGTCGGTGATCTCGGGTTTGTTTTTGGCCAGATCCTTAAGCCGAGGTTCCTGTTCAAGCGCAGCGTCAAGACTTATGTTCAACACATCGGGCACCATTTTGGCAATGGCGTCCACCTCGTAAAGCGGTATGTCTAACGCCCGGCCCACATCACGAATTACGGCCCGGGTTTTTAATTTTCCGAATGTGATAATCTGGGCAACAAAATCGCCGCCGCCATATTTTTCCACCACGTACTTGAAGACTTCTTCCCTGCCGTTTATACAAAAGTCCACATCGATGTCCGGCATGCTTTTACGAGCCGGGTTTAAAAAACGTTCAAAGATAAGACCGTGCTCAATGGGATCAATGTCTGTGATTCCAAGGGAATACGCAACAAGGCTTCCTGCCGCAGACCCCCTTCCGGGTCCCACGGGAATATTATTTTCTTTGGCATATCGGATAAAATCGGCCACAATTAAGAAATACCCCGGAAACCCCATGGAATTGATGACGGCAATTTCTTTTTCGATACGGTCAACATAAAGTTTTTTATCAACGTCGGGATTCTTTGTTTTTATTCGCTTGAAGATGGACTTAAACCCATCCCTTACCTTTTGTTCAAAAAGCTCATCTACTGTTTGCAGGGATGGGGTTTCAAATTTCGGGAAATGATACGAGTTAACGTCGAATTCTATATTGCAGCGTCCGGCGATATCCACGGTATTTTCAAGAGCACCCGGATAATCCTTGAAAGCGGAATACATTTCGGCTTTTGATTTTAAATAGAGTTGATCGGTTCTAAATCGCAGTCTGTCCGTGTCATGAACGGTTTTTCCTGTCTGGATGCACAAAAGTACATCATGAGCACGAACATCTTCTTTGTCCAGGTAATGACAATCGTTGCTGGCAACCAGAGGAATGGAAAGTCTTTTGCTCATATCCAAAAGGGCCTGGTTCACTTTTTCCTGTATATCGATACCGTTATTTTGAACTTCCAGGAAAAAATTCCCCTCGCCGAAGACGTCAAGGTAAAAGCGGGCGGCCTCATCAGCCTTATCTATTCGGTTTTCCTGAATCAGTCTGGGGATTTCGCCGTGCAAACATGCTGAACATCCGATAAGCCCTTTGATGTATTGTTTCAGAACGTCTTTGTCGATGCGGGGTTTGTAATAAAATCCCTGAAGCTGGGCAATGGTGACCAGTTTGCAAAGATTCCGGTATCCTTCCTGATTTTCAGCCAGAAGGATCAAATGGGAAAGACCCTTTTTATCGAGGGGGGTTTTGTCGGTAAGACGTCGCGGGGCCAGATAGCATTCGCACCCAATAATCGGTTTTATTCCGGCCTTATTCGCCTTTTCATAAAACGTCATGGCTCCGAACATGGTGCCATGGTCGGTGATCGCCACGGCGTCCATATCAAAATCTGCGACACGCTTTAACAGCGGATCGATCCTTATGGCTCCGTCAAGAAGACTGTATTGGGTATGCACATGAAGGTGTACAAAATTGGGTGTGGTCTCTGTCATTTTTATTTTATAACTAAAAACCTGGTCCTTCCCCGCGAAGCGGGATCTTCGATGGGCCAAGCCTGTCCCGCATTGCGGGAGTCAGAGTTCTCCGGCTCTGCCTTGGAGTTTTGTGTCTAAAATCACAAATTCCAAGCACCAAATTACAAATAAATCAAAAATTCCAATATTCAATGACCAAAACCTTCCAGGGCGAGACATTGTTTGGATTTTCGAATTTCGGTCATTGGAAATTGTTTGTTATCTGGAATTTGACATTTGGGATTTCAATAAGTCAATGAACTGCCAACAAAGCAAATCTCCTCCGTGGCAAACCAAAGCCTGGTCCTTTAGGCGCGCATCTTTACTCCACATTTTGGGGACTAATCGAGACGGTAATTGGGAGCCTCTTTGGTAATAATTACGTCATGGACATGGCTTTCACGCATGCCGGCCGCGCTGATCTTTATGAAACGTGCGTTTTCCCTGAGTTCATCCAGAGTTCGGCATCCCACATATCCCATTCCCGCCTTTAGCCCTCCAATAAGCTGGAAAATATTATCGGAAAGGCTTCCTCTATAGGGCACACGGCCCACAATACCTTCCGGAACCAGTTTGTCGCCGTAGTCATCTTCACCCTGATAGTACCTGTCCCTGCTTCCTTTTCTCATGGCTTCTATGGAACCCATTCCCCGATACGCCTTATAGCTGCGGCCCTGGTAAATAACCAACTCACCCGGACCCTCCTCGGTTCCTGCAAGAAGACCGCCAATCATTACCACATGAGCCCCTGCGGCCACGGCTTTTGTAATATCACCTGAAAATTTAATGCCGCCGTCAGCAATCAAGGGAACACCGGTTTTGTTAAATACCGACTTGCAGTTCATAATTGCGGTGATCTGAGGTACCCCGACACCTGCAACAACACGAGTGGTACAGATAGAGCCGGGTCCAATCCCGATCTTAACTCCGTCCACTCCTGCTTTAACAAGGGCTTCAGCTCCCTTTGCCGTACCCACATTTCCGGCGATCAGTTCAATTTTCTTGAAATTATTTTTTAATTTTCTTACTGCATCAAGTACGTTTTTTGAATGTCCGTGAGAGGTGTCGATGAGAATAATATCCGCTCCCGCCTTTAGAAGCGCCTCTGCACGCTCCTCCATATCAGGGCCGACGCCTATGGCGGCCCCCACTCTGAGTCTGCCCATATGGTCCTTACAGGCATTGGGGTATTTTTTTATCTTTTCAATATCTTTTATGGTTATCATTCCGATCAGCATCACCTCTGAATCGACAACAAGAAGCTTTTCTATCCGGTGTTCATGCAACAGTTTTTTTGAATCTTCCAGTGAAATTCCTTCTGAAACAGTGATCAGTTTTTCTTTGGTCATGACTTCAGAAACTTTCTTTTCAAGATTTGTTTCAAATCTTAGATCCCTGTTTGTCACAATACCTACCAGTCGATTCCCTATGGTAACCGGAACTCCGGAAATGCGATATTTTTCCATGAGTTTCAGAACTTCATGAACCGGCTGATCCGGATGAATGGTTACCGGATCGACGATCATGCCGCTTTCCGATTTTTTAACCCGGTCAACTTCAACAACCTGGCTTTTAATACTCATATTTCGGTGTATAAACCCCATCCCGCCTTCACGGGCCATACTTATGGCGGTGTCAGCCTCTGTTACCGTATCCATGGCAGCACTCACTATGGGAATGTTTAATGTAATGTTTTTTGTCAAGGGGGTACGGGTATCAACATCCCTGGGCAGAACATCAGAAAAGCCCGGCAACAATAAAACATCGTCAAAAGAAAAAGCCTCTTCAAATTGTTCTTTTTTCATAAGTTTCTCCAGGAAAGATTTTGTTGAGTTATCATGTTCATCTAAAACTCAGAGGCCGACCCATGGGAACAGATCTCTGAGAATCCCTCGTGTATTTTTATAAAATCGAATAACAAATGGAGCTGTCTTTTGCAATCTTTATTCGTCTGGATTTTTCACAAGGTAAACGCATTTGAATACAAATACATGGAGAACGCTCCACAACGGCGTATATCTCTTTCCAACCGACTGAAACTTGTGCTTAAACACCCCTAACCCCAAGCCGCGCCAGAGGTGTTAATAACAATTCGTCGCTAAATGATCTCATTAATTTTTTAAGTCATAATTTCATTCGGCTCGGGCTAATGCGTGCTAAAGCCCTTCAAACAGTCAGTCAGTTTCCAAGAGAAACACGCCGTCGCTACGCTGTACCCAAAACAAATGGGTTTCCCCCGGGATTTTTCATCAGTCGTCTTGACATTGGGTGAATACCCGTAATAGATAACGGTCATGCTGATTAAAATAAACTCCAGAAATCCCCAGGGACGACTTATCACACAGGTTGTCGAGATCCTTAAAAAAGGGGGTATTATCGCCTATCCAACCGACACCTATTACGGAATCGGATGCGATATTATGAATAAAAAGGCGATTGAAAAGATTTACCAGTTAAAACAGAGAAATAGAATAAAACCATTTAGCTTTATCTGCTCGGGACTTAAAAATATCAGTGATTATGCCAAGGTCTCAAATTATGCATATAAAACCATGAAACGACTTTTGCCGGGTCCTTACACATTCGTTTTGGAAGGATCCAAGCTGGTTCCCAAAATCATGCTTACCAAGCGGAAAACCGCCGGAATACGTGTGCCGGATCATCCGATTTGCCTTGAACTGGTTGAGATGCTGGGGAATCCAGTTATCACCACAAGCGCCACAATGCCTGATGGCACCAATTTTTTCGACCCGTCCCTTATTCATGATTTTTTCCATCCCAGAATAGATGTGGTCATTGACGGTGGACCTGTCCCGGGGCACCCTTCAAGTGTCATATCTCTGATTAACGACATGCCTGAAGTTATCCGCAAGGGGCGGGGAGACATCACGGTTTTTGAATGACAAATGGGGCTTGCTGCGGAAAATGTCGAAGGTTCAGGGTTCAGGGGTAACGGTTTTTTGCGGTGCATATAAATAATTTGCAGACAAAGATGGATCTGTGATTTGATTTAATAATGCTTTACCAGATAAATCCGCAATATATTTTATAAGTGAAAATTTTTTCTCCCGGGCATAAACCGTAGAGATTTTTCCTTTAATACCTCCCAGACGCCCGGCCCATTCAACGGCATCTTCAAAATTTCCAATTCGGTCTACCAGACCCAGTTTTTTTGATTCTTCTCCGGTAAAGATACGTCCATCAGCAAGTGATTCCACCTTGTCCTTATCCATGTTTCTGCCTTCAACAATATCTTGAATAAATTGCCGGTGTATTTTTCTTGCAAAATCTTTAAGGATTTTCTTTTCTTGAGGCTTCATTTTTCGAACCGGAGATCCTATATCCTTGTATTCGCCACTTTTGATCACAATGGGAACCAGTCCGATTTTACTGAGCAGTTGCTGATAATTCGTAAACCCCATGATAACCCCGATGCTGCCGGTTATGGTTCCTGGATTGGCAACGATTCCGTCTGCTCCTGCAGCAATGTAATATCCTCCGGAAGCAGCAATTGAACCCATGGAAGCCACAACTTTTTTTGATTTTGAAGTCTTTCTGATTTCCCTGAAGATTTCCTGTGAAGGACCAACGGCGCCTCCCGGAGAATCAATGCGAACCACGATGGCTTTGATAGAGTTATCCTCCCGGAAGCGCTTTAGGTTATGGAGTGCTTTTTTAGAATCCGAAATAATTCCTTGGATTTCTATGATGCCGACTTTCTCTCCGAATTCAAATTCAGCATCTTTTGTCCCCAGGACAAACAGAAACGTCATCACTATTATTGCTGTGGCAACAACAGATAAAAAAGTCAGGATAAAAAAAAGATATGGATGCCTGCGCGAGAACATTTGTTATTTGGTAAACGGTTATCGGTTAATTGTTGTCATTCAACTTTTCCTGAAGGTTTTCACGTAAAATCTCCCCGAAGGTTGATGTTGCGGGTCCCGCGTTATTGACATACTCGGTCAGCAGGCTCTGTTCATCCTCAATCTCAAGCCGCTTGATGGAAAGGCCGATCCGTCTTTCCACACTGTTGATATTCATAACTTTGGCGGTAATGACATCGCCGATGTTAAATTTACCGACAGGAGTTTTCACTTTTTCCTTGCTGATTTCAGAAACATGTACAAGCCCTTCTATACCTTCTTCGAGTTCCACGAAAACCCCGAAATCTGTAAGATTGGTCACCGTACCGGTTATCTCTTTCCCCACCTCATAGCGTTCATCCACAGTTTTCCATGGGTCCGTCTGCAATTGCTTTACTCCGAGAGAAAACCGTTCCTGATCTTTCTCAATATCAAGAACGATGGCCTGAATCACATCATTTTTCTTATATAACTCCGATGGATGTTTTATTCGTTTTGTCCAGGAAAGATCGGAAATATGAACAAGACCGTCGATTCCTTCACCGATACCGATAAAAAGACCGAAGTCGGTGATGTTCTTTATTTTACCTTCAATAGTTGTCCCTACAGGATACTTTTCACTAATGATGTCCCACGGATTCGGAACAACCTGCTTCATGCCAAGAGAAATGCGTCTGTTTTCAGGCCTGATGTCAAGGACAACGGCCTCAACTTCCTCACTCACAGAAACGACCTTGGAAGGATGACGAATCTTTCGGGTCCACGACATTTCAGAAACGTGAATGAGTCCTTCAATACCTTCTTCCAATTCAATAAATGCACCATAATCTGTCAGACTGACTACTTTTCCATTAATGCGGGAACCTACCGGGTACTTTTCTGAAGCGGTTAACCAGGGGTCTTCGGCAAGTTGTTTCTTGCCTAATGAAACTCTCTCTTTTTCAAGGTCAAGACTCAAAACTTTCACGGTGATCTGGTCACCGACTGAAAAGAGTTCCGAAGGGTGTTTCACTCGTCCCCATGAAATATCTGTAATATGGAGCAAACCGTCCACACCACCAAGATCAACAAATACCCCATACTCCGTGATATTCTTTATAACGCCTTCAACTACTTGACCATCGTGGATGGAAGCTAATGTTGAAGCTCGGCTGGCGTTGCGTTCCTCTTCAAGAATAGCCCTTCTTGATAAAACAATATTGCTCCGTTTTCGGTTATATTTTAGGATCTTGAAAGTAAATTTCTTCCCAACCATCTCATCAAGCTTGCGGATGGGACGCAAATCTGCCTGTGAACCGGGTAAAAAGGCCTGGACACCGATATCCACGGAAAAGCCGCCTTTGACACGATTTATAATAA
>JAFDEW010000060.1 GCA_019310125.1 Deltaproteobacteria bacterium
AGGAGAATATTGCCACAAAAATTGCACGAACGGTTAAAGGATAACTCAAACTCTTCAGAAGTGCTCAAAGCAGACTGGGAGAAAGATACACTTCCTGGTAAAGACGATAATTTTGAGTCCCATCTAAACAAAATAACAGAACTGTTAAGGCCTTATAATCCTATAATAAAAAGGCTAAGCAAAATAGATCCAGGTAAAGTATCCGAGGTGATCGGAACCTGTGAGGATATTGGAGGACATCTTTCACGTTTAACTATCCAAGGGAGTGTGGCTGAAAAGCTTAATTATATCAAAGAGAACATTTTAAAAGATGTCGGAGTGATTCTTGAAAAAGCATACATTGCCGATGGGCTGTTTGAGATGAAAGGATTCAATTTCAAATCCTATGATAAAAACAAGTCATATCGGTTAATCAAATTTTCAATAAATGGCAGATCAAAGGCCTGTGTTCTCGATTCTGATAATAAAGTTGAATTCTGGATTGATGACATTAGCCTCGTTCAATACATGCAATTATTCGATCAACTCATTAAAATAGATCCAAAATTGAACACCTCTCTTGGACTGTGTACTGCGGGAAAAGCCGAACCACTGAGACTCCTTTTTACAAAACCGTTTGAGATGGATTATTCTGAAACTTATCTGCCTGAAGTATATAGAGGGGTTTTTGAGAAGCTTAATATGGAGACAACTAAAGAAGATGTTGTTAAGCGCGTGTTAAATAATTCTAAAGTTGGAATTACGTTCAACTATATTCCTCAAACCGCTTATGATGAGAAGAAATTATTTGTCAATCTTTCTGTGATGCATAATTTTAAAGCGCTCGAGTCCATAAAAGATGATTTGCCTCAGGTATATTCAGAAATTGATAAGATGGCTTGTGTGACCGAAGCAGGAAAATTTTATTTGTTGGATTCTTTCAGGGGATACAGAAATGACAAGTGATTATAAAGAAAATGATTATGCATGGATAAAGGAATTGATGCATTATCCTCAGACTCTGGAGCAACATTTGTCTTTTTTTGAAGATACCTCCGAAATTTCAGTGCCCAACGACCCCATCGAACAAGTTGTCTTTCAGGATAAGGCCAAGGGCGCCATAAGGAAAATTGCGCAAAACAAAGGACATATCCTTATGGTGGGAAGACCGGGAACTGGAAAATCAATGCTTGCCAACATGTTTAACGAGGTTATTGACAAGTCGTTTGGAGACTATTTAAGGCCGAAACGATCTATTGTGGCGTACCCGGGGAAAGATAAAAATACCATTCGGGTTGCCTATGAAGATTCTGAAAAAGTAGATGACCAACTGGCTAATATAATTAATAAGATCGTATCCGCAGAAGAAAGTGTGGATGATTTCAGTCTTTCTGATCAGATACATGCCTCCGGGAAGCTTAAAAAATACCTGCTTGGGTCGATGGTTACGAGTGTTGTTGCCGGACTTTTCTTTGCCCCGGCATTTATTGTAACAGGACTTGCCGGTATTGGTGCAATATTCATGTACATGCAGGAGAGTAATTACAAGGTGCAGGAGAAAATACAACAACAAGCCTTCGCCGGTAAACAAAACGCTGTCAAGCATCTATATGATATGGTTCCGGAGGTTTTATACGATCCCAGAAAAGATAACGAATTAATGGCAAGGATATCTGAACCGGATTCCAGAAATATGAAAGGGGGGTTCCGGCATGACCCGTATCAGTCAGGCAACCTTCATACTCCGGCCCATAAGCGGGCGTATTTGGGCGCCCATGCGAAATCTCCGATTATCTACATCGATGAGTTAAAAACCATGATTAAGGTGGGGTATATGTCCGACCTGTTGGAGATAATGCAGAATAAAAAATTTATTCTCGAAGGGGGGAGGAACACGGGAAGCGGATCTGCGGATCGGTCGGAAAATTATTTAAAAGCCGATAATATAATCGTAGCCTGCTGCAATCATGATACTCTGGAATTTCTTCAGAAAGAAGGGGATGGCGCTTTCCTAAGCAGAATAGAAGACAAAGGGGAAATTATCCATTTGGAAAGTGCAGTTCCTGAAACAGCGAAAAATATCAAGCAGGTTGTACAGTATGTAAAGCAGGAGATACTCAATCTCGGGGAAGAATTCAAAGATGCCTGGGAAGGGGTAATAGAAAAAGAAGGTTATGAAGGGGTAAGGAAAAGAAGTGAGCACATATTCGGAAAAAGTCTTCCGGTTAATTACAAATTGCAGGAGCGGGAGTTCTCCAGAGGTGCTGTTTTAGAAATAATAAAGGAGCTTCGATGCCGTGCGTCAGATAAAAAATTGAGCAGTATCTTAAGACCGATAAATGGTATCATCAAGACGGCGGAGTTTGAGGCAATACTCGATGGTGCTCAACAGGTTCTGCCGGAACATGTCAGGCGTGCACTGGATGAGCATTTAAGCCTTGAGGGAGCGCTTTCCAAAGAAATGATAAAGCACAAGAAGGATCTTAAGAAATATATCGGCGCGATGACCGATTCAATCGGTTATGTTGTGGGGTTGGCGGTAACTTATTCAAAATCGAGTGGACAAATGATGGGCCAACCGTTGCCGATCCATTGCCAAATTAATGCCGGAGGTTCGGACATGGTGGTTGCTCCCGGCAGAATCGGCGATATTGCCAAGGCTGCTGCTCAAAATGTTAGAGCGTCAATAAAAAAAGTATTGCAGAAAATCGGAGCACCTTATGTGGGATATGAAATGCATGTGGAATATATACAGGCCCATACCGGTGTGGAAGGGGATAGTGCTTCCGTAGCCATGGATATTGCAATTATCTCGGATTATATAAAGCAGCCGGTAAATCAGAAGATCGGAGTCACCGGCTCCCTGACGGGGGATATTATCCTTGCCGTGGGAGGCGTTACCGAAAAAATAAGATCAATAATGGATCCTGTTCTTGAAATGGAAGGCGCATGCATTCCCTGGCAGAACAAATACGACATCGAACCGCTTTTAATTAATACAGAATACGAGTATATCCAGAAAGATGACGTTCCCGGCATTAGAATTCACAGGATTCAAAAGAAAAAAACCCCCTTCGATATATATTTTTGCAAGACAAAATACAATGCGTACAAGATATTAATGGGCCTGGATAAAGAAGAAGTTGAAAACAGGATGATCACGAGAAGCAAGCGAGACTTAGAGTTTATTCAGAGAATGAAAGGCGCATTGCTCAATTGAGGTTTTTGATTTTTCCAGTATTGATGAAAATATCTTTTTAAATTCGTTTGCTCTTCTTCAAGATCAGATACAGGTTTGTTGTTTGGGATTTCCATTAACTCAACTACTCCGTGAATGGATGATACCCGTCAGGTTATTGTTCGTCCCTGTCAATAATTTGCCATCAAGTTTATCTGCTTAACCCCCCGAGTTCATGAATACTATATATATCTTATTGATATTATATATCTTTTAACTTGTCAATTCAATCCCGTCGAAATTGTTGCACGTCGGCACATATGTTGCAAACAAATAAAAAGATTAAATTCAATCTCATTTATAAATCAGCAGCTAAGCCGTAACGTTGCATTATATGAAGAAATCTCGAATGGATTTTATAAAATAAGGAAATGGCAAAAACAGTACCCATAGATCGCAATAATCTTCTCAAATCGGCCCCATCAAGGAAGTCAAGCCTGAAATCGACCATCATGGATCAATCCGGAGCCGGAAAGACCAAGATTGGCGAGATTCTATGCAAAGAGGGTTACATTACCGGCACCCAACTGGAAGATGCACTGAACTATCAGAAAAAAAATAAGGGGCGTCTGGGAAATGTACTGATTAAACTCGGGTATATCGAAGATGAGACCATTGTAAATGTTCTGAGCCGAATCCATAATTATCCTGCCGTTTTACTATCAAAAACAACTCCTGATCCCGAAGTTCTCAAGATCGTGCCTTATGAAATGGCCAAAAAATATTTGGCCTTCCCTTTAAGATTCAAAGGTGAAGAACTTGTAATCACCATGGCGGAGCCCACAGATACGAAAGCTGTTGCTGATTTGCAGAACGAAGTTCAAAAAAGCATAAGTATCGGTATCTCCACTGAGCAAGATATCGTTGAGGCATACAAAACCTATTATAAAATTGATGAGGAAGAGTACAAGAGGTACTCTGGGCCAAAAGATGAAGTGGCAGAGGAGGATCACCCGGTTGCGGTGGTGGATGACTTCGGTTCCCTGGTTTCCGAGGCTGTGGGGGAATTGGAGTTGGTCAATACCGGGAGCATCGAAATGGCGGATGAATACACGGCATCTGACGCTCCTATTATAAAACTTGTGAACGGCATTCTTATAAAAGCCATCAACGAGGGCGTAAGCGATATTCATATCGAGCCCTTTGAGAAGATGTTGCAGATAAGATATAGACTGGACGGTTATCTTTTCAAGTCGATGAACCTGCCCACCACTATAAAAAATGCCGTAAACTCAAGGCTTAAAATCTTGGCCGGACTCAATATCGCCGAACGTCGCGTGCCACAAGACGGCAGGATTAAAATGAAATTTGGGAAAAGCAAGGCAATCGATTTTCGCGTGTCTACATTGCCGACCCTTTTTGGCGAGAGCATTGTAATGCGTGTTCTTGACCAGAGTTCACTGAGCGTAGATCTCGCTAAGATGGGGCTTGAAAAAGAGGAGCTTAATACGATTGAACGTTGTATTTACCGGCCTTACGGCCTGGTTCTTGTAACCGGTCCCACGGGAAGCGGTAAAACAACCACCTTATACTCGGTTCTAAATAAACTGAATAAAGAAGATTGTAAAATACTTACGGTTGAAGATCCTGTGGAATTCAATTTCAGAGGGATCAACCAGGTGAATGTCAAGGACGATGTGGGAATGACATTCGCTTCGGCGCTCAAGGCCTTTTTACGCCAGGATCCTGATATTATTATGGTGGGTGAGATTAGAGATATGGAAACTGCCGAGATCGCCGTAAAAGCTGCAATGACGGGCCACCTGGTTTTCAGTACGCTCCACACAAACGACTGTCCTTCAACTGTTGGGCGTCTTTTGGAAATCGGAATACCGTCCTACCTTGTGGCATCTTCAGTGACAATGGTTCTTTCTCAACGCCTGGCACGAAAACTTTGTCCCAAATGCAAGGTTCGGGATAAAAATTTTAATCCGGCGGAATTGGAAGATATGGGATTTTCCAAAGATGAAATATCCACGCTTGAACTATACGGACCCGGAGGGTGTTCGGAATGTATGGGGGCCGGATATAAAGGGCGCGTGGGACTGTTTGAACTTATGGAGGTTACGGATAAGCTTTCCAGAATAATCAGTGCCCAGGTTTCGGAGGACCAATTAAGAAAGACCGCGTTATTGGAAGGTATGATCACACTAAGGGATGCGGGCCTGGAAAAGATACGTAAGGGTGTGACCTCGGTCGAGGAAATATTGAAGCGGACCACCGTAACCAAAGGAGCCATTCCTGCGTATCTTGCTGATCCTGAAGTAGAGCATTATGAAAGTAAGGCCGTCATTTTCAGGGAAGGAAATAAGGGATCGGATTTTTTTAAACTTGTTAAAGGCGAATTAATTGTGGTGAGAGCCGGCAAAAAAATCGCCGAAATTGTGCAGCCCGGCGAATATTTTGGAGAGATATCCGCCATAACCGGTAAGAAGAGGTCTGAAACCGTATTGTCAAGGGGTAATTCGATTGTCCAACGCTTTCCAGGCAATAAGATGCCCGAGATTATCGAAAAATATCCGGAGATCACGAAAAAATTATTGCAAGCAAATGCCGATCGCCTGAATTATGCGAATAATATCATTGTAAATATAATGAATAAGAGGATGCAATGAGAATAGCCTGTCCGAATTGTAACAAGGAATATAAAATTCAGGACGAAAAACTTCCGGTTGGAAAAAAAATTGCCGTTAAATGTCCGGCCTGCAAAAACCGTATCATCATCGATTTGCGGTCTAAGTCCGATCAAAAAAAATCTCCTCAAGCATCAAATCCCGATGAAAAACAGAACACTGCAGTGTCTTTCAATAAGAAATCTCTGAGTGGCATGACTCTAAAATACGGAATTTTGCGAACATTGGGCGATTTGCCGGTTATGCCTCAGATTGTGCAAAAGGCTCAAGAGATTCTTGCAAATCCGGATTCAGATTTAAAAGAGCTTTCTCGTTTAATAGAAATAGAACAGGCAATCGCTACCAGAGTTTTGAAATTGGCAAATTCCACATATTACGGTATGAGCGGAAAGGTTGCTTCGGTTCAGCACGCTTCTGTTTTGCTGGGGTATAAAACTCTGGGAGAACTGATAACCTTAGCGGGTATTTCGGGCTTATTGGGCAGGAGTTTGAAAGGGTATAATTTGAATTCAGAAGAGCTGTGGCGACACTCCATAGCTGTTGCCATTGGTTCAAGGATTATTGCGAGCCGGAAAGATCCGGAATTTGGGAATGAAGCGTTTTTTGCAGGGCTGGTGCATGATGTGGGAAAGCTTGTCCTTGACCAGCATGTTTACCAAAGAAAGGATGATTTTGAGATGGTTATGGGAGATGGTCAACAGACATTCCTTAATGCTGAAAAAAAGATTTTGGGATTTGATCATTCAGAAATAGCCTTTGAACTCTGTCAGAAATGGCAGATTCCTTCAAACCAAAGGGTTGCCATAAGATTTCATCATTACCCGTCAAAATCCAAAGGGCATGAATTGGCTTACATACTTCATATGGCAGATTGTATTGCCATGATGAACGGATATGGAACCGGTAATGACAGTATGATGTATGAGATGGAGGAGGGAACCCTGGAGTTTTTGTGTTTCCAAGACAAAGATGTAAATGCCATCCGGAGCCAGGTCCTTGAATCCGTCGAAAAAATGTTAGAAAAGATGCCTGCCGCTTGATCAACTAATTGCCGGTGATACCGGTTTCTATATTCATCCCAAGCCATTCAACAAAGGGTGCATTACCAGTTTTTTAATAGCTTTCCAAGACTTTTTGGTTTCAGATGTCAGGGGACATGTAGGTGTCAGGTGGGGTGGTGAAAATCGCCGTGTATACAGATGGAATTTTAATCCCGTTTTTGTTCCATATCTAAGGTTTCAGGTTTCAGGTGTCAGGAATGATGAACAGAGGCGCTGGCACCTGAAACCTGAAACCTGATTGCAAGGTTTTCGCTCAAAAATAAATAAGTTAATGCGCGAGAACCATTTTAACAAATCGGTAATACTCCCTCAACAAAGGTGTTGATTACTTACCTCCAAAACTGCTATAAGCCCTGTGAGCCCCAAGAACCTCGATGACCGGGGGTTTGATTTCAAGGTCATGGATGAATCATGACCCGTCCATGTCTTTTCTTTTAATGAATGGTATCTATGTTTCCGAAAAACGGAAATTCTTACTAATTGACAGATGATGTGTTTGTTTCAAGGAGAAGAGATGCCCACCATTTATCTAAAAAAAACAGCTCTTCCAAGTTATGTCGCCCGATACAGTGAACCGGAACAGACTCAGTTGTGTTACACCTGTGGAACCTGCAATTCCGCCTGTCCCGTGAATGCCGCCACCAGCAGCTTACGTCCCATGGAGCTGGTTTATAAAGCAAAATTGGGACTATTGGACGAACTCTTGTCCCTGCCCGATATCTGGTACTGCATGGGTTGCAATCGATGCGCAAATCTTTGTCCCATGATGGTCAAGCCATTGAGCCTTATCCAAAATCTGAGAACCGAGGCAATCTCACAGAAATTGGTTCATCCCGAATTGCCGGAACAACACAAGGAAGTTTTAAAGCGTTTACTCCGTGCCTTATGGCATGCGGCAGAAGCGCTTTTGGATGGGGAGTATCCCGAAGTTGCTAAATGCTGGGACCAATGGACCCGGACGACTCCTACCGGCAAATCCAATACACTCATCAGGCTTCCGTCCGACACCCCGCAGACCAAGGCTTTCCGGCAGATGCTACAGGGATATGGTGTCACTGCGACCTCCCTGTCTTCTTGCTTTACCTGCCGCGAATGCAGCAATGCATGTCCCATTTGCCTGGAACCTTCGGTTTTTGATCCGCTTATGATTTTTCGGCTTGCCAGCTTCGGTCTCAAGGATGTATTGGTCCGCAATCCATCAATTTGGCTGTGTCTGGATTGCCGATCCTGCATGTCGGCCTGCAGCCAAGGCGTTAAAGGTGCGCTGGTTATTCGCCGAATTCAGCAGATCGCATATGAAGAAGGTTTTGTGCCCAAAGACTTTCCCGTAAGATGGGAACAGCTGAAAAGTGAGGTGTACGCACAGTATATTCACGAGGTCGACAACCTGTTGCTCTAATCGAGTCAAGATCCGATTAGGTGTTCATCGTGAAATCAAATAATACAAACCATACATGACTTTGTTGGGTGCATTACCAGTTTGTTAATAGCTTTCCAAGACTTTTTGGTTTCAGGTGTCAGGTGTCAGGAATGATGAACAGAGGCGCTGGCACCTGAAACCTGACACCTGAAACCTGACACCTGATTGCAAGGTTTTCGCTCAAAAATAAATAAGTTAATGCGTGAGAACCATTTTAACAAATCGGTAATGCTCCCACTTTGTTTGTGGCGATTCTTTGCTGTAAGGAGGACATATGAATGACCTTATACCGATCAATTATAAAATTCGCCTCGACCCCGATTTGGTAAATTTCACATTCGGTGCATTCGCCCAAATTTTGTTGGATGCTCAAAATTCGGTTAAGGAGATCCCACTAAACATTCTGGAACTCGCAATTTGGAACTGCAACGTTCTGAAGGACAACCAATGGGTTGAGAGTCCTTTTTTGGTAAATACCCAAAAAGAAGAGCTTCGAATCCTTCTACCGGAACCCATGACCGGTAATATTACGGTTCGGATAGACTATCAGGGGAATATCAACGATAAGATGGCCGGTTTTTACCGCAGCGGCTATATGCGTCGAAATAAACAAAAATATATTGCGGTGACCCAGTTCCAAGAGAGCGATGCCCGGCGGGCCTTTCCGTGCATGGATCACCCGGCTAAAAAGGCGACCTTTGATATTGAAACGGATGTTGAGGAAAGACTTGTAGCCATTTCAAACAGCCCGATCAAATCTGAAACCATTTTGGACAATGGAAAAAAACGGGTGACATTTGACCGCACTCCCAAAATGTCCACTTATCTGGTCTTTTTCGGGGTGGGGGAATTTCAATCCGTTAGCGATCAAAAAGATCCTCGCGTGCGCGCGGTCACGCTGCCGGCAAAGAAAAAATACGCCTCCGTGGGTCTGGAATTCGGTCGAAAAGCGCTTGAGTTCAGCGAGGCATATTATGGAATTCCCTATCCTTTAGCAAAAATGGATTTGATTGCCATTCCGGATTTTGCTTTCGGCGCCATGGAAAATTGGGGGGCCATCACGTTTCGAGAGAATTTGCTTCTTTATTATCCGAAAATTACCTCAAAATCAGGCCGGCAAAGAATCTTCGAGGTTATCGCCCACGAGATCGCTCATCAGTGGTTTGGGAATCTCGTGACTCCGTCGGACTGGAAATATCTGTGGCTGAATGAAAGCTTTGCGACCTATTTCGGATACGGTGTGGTGGACCATTTTTATCCGCAGTGGGATACCTGGGAGCAGTTTCTCCATGGCATGACCACATCCGCCCTGTCACGGGATGCACTGCACCAAACCACGGCCATTGAAATACCCGGTGGCGAACATGTGGTCATAAATACAAGCACCGCTCCGATTATTTACAATAAAGGCGGCAGTATTTTGAGGCAAATTGAAGGGTATATCGGCAAAGACAATTTTAGAAAAGGGCTGCAGGACTACCTCAGTGCCCACCAATACGGGTCGGCAGCCAGTCACCACCTCTGGGAATCCTTTGAAGCGGTTTCAAACCGACCCATAGGATCGATGATGAAAAGCTGGATTGAACAACCCGGATTTCCGTTTGTAGAAGTAAAACAAGCGGGGCATCGTCTGGTTCTCAACCAAAAGAGGTTTACCTATCTGCCCGGAGAGTTCCATCAAAATTGGATCATTCCCGTCACCATCAGTCTGTTCTTTGAAAAAGACAAATCCCGGCAAACGACCATTTTGCTGGACCATGCCAAAAAACAAATTGATATCCCTACAGATACGGTTGCATATAAGATAAATCATGGGCAAACCGGGTTCTACCGGGTTAAATATCAAGACCGTAAAAACCTTGACGCGCTCGGCCGGCGGGTCAGCGATCAGACCCTATCCACAGAAGACCGGTGGGGACTGCAAAATGATCTCTACGCATGGGTCAAACGTGGGGATGTTTCCGTGGGTGATTATCTTGAATTTCTTTCCCATTATCGGGAAGAAACCGCATACCTTCCGTTGACCGGTATTGTTTCCAGCCTGTCCGAGCTTTACCTGATCATGGATGCCTCCGGTAGAGAAAAAATTTCTTTGTTTGCCGGACCCTGGTACCAGGACATCATAGAAAAGATCGGCTATGAACCCGGCAAAGCGGAAAAAATTACCGTGTCTTTACTGCGCGAACAACTCATCTGGGAGGCAGCCCTGTTTGGCTCAACCCGGATAACTGAATTTGCAGATTATCACTGGTCCGTGCTTCTAAAAGGAGCCCCGGTGCATTCGGATTTAATGAGATGCGTGATGCAAGTGGCTGCCTTGACCGGTGATGCGCAGGTGTTTGATTGGTTTGACGCCCGGTTCAGGGCTTCCCAGATCGAACATGAACGCCTGAACATTCTGGTGGCACTGGGGTGCTTCAAAGATGAAACGCTGATCAAAAAATCCCAGAATTATGTCCTCAAAACGGTTCCCTCCCGCAACCAGTTTATTCCGGTGGTGGCCATGGCTTCAAATCCCTATGCCATAGGGTTGATGTGGGACTGGTATGTATCGAATCTCCAAGAAATCGAAAAATTCCATCCGTTGCTTTACGAGCGGGTGATTGCTGCCATTGTCCCCGTAGGGGGATTGGAAAAAGCCGGTGAAGTCAAAGCCTTTTTTGAGGACTACATGAAAAAAACGGATACCGCCAAAGACGTGATCAAACTCTCTTTAGAGAGGCTGGAAATAAATTTACGCATCCGGGAGAAAAAAAAAAAAAAAAGAGACGGCTTGCAAAGGTCAT
>JAFDEW010000330.1 GCA_019310125.1 Deltaproteobacteria bacterium
TAATGTATTCTACCATTTATAATAAAGACAAAGCGAAGCGCCTTCCACATTCGACGTTCGACGTTGAACGTTCGATGTTCGATGTTCAAATTGTTGCATCTGAAATTACGACTAGACCTTCATATCACGTTGAAATTACGTATACAGGTCAGGAGTTCTGAATTTAGGGCTAACGGTCAATATCCGGCAGTATAAAATCAACGGAACCGATGATGGCAATCAAATCGGAGATGGACCAACCCCGAGCCATCAGGGGCAACACTTGAACATTGGCAAAGCCGGGAGCCCGTATCCGTGTTCGATACGAATATCCCAACCCGTCGCTGACCACGTGGTATCCCTGTTCTCCCCGGGGAATCTCACAGGATGCATACGCCTCCCCCTTCGGGATTTTAGGGCCCCGGGTCACATTGACAAAGTGATGAATCAGGCTTTCGATATCTTTGAGCATGTCCTCCCTTTTGGGAACTGCATAACGGTAGTCATCGGTAACATATCTTCCCGGCGGCATCTGTGCCGCAGCCTGTTTAATGATTTTCAGGCTTTGGCGCATCTCCTCAACCCGAACCAGATAGCGTGCGTAACAATCGCCCTCTGAAGCGGTGGGAATTTCGAATTCGAATGACTCGTATCCGGAATAGGGAAACGCTTTTCGTAGATCCCACGCAAGGCCGCAGGCGCGCAAATTGGGACCGCTCACACCCCATTCCATGGCATCATCCAGGGAAAGCCGCCCCACGCCCAGGGTCCTGGCCTTGAAAATCGCATTTTTGGTAATCAGAGCTTCGTACTCCTTGAGACGGGAAGGAAAAATGTCCACAAACGCATCCACTTCCGATTTCCATCCTTGGGGAAGATCGGCGGCGACGCCGCCCAATCGGAACCAGGAAGGATGCAGCCGTCCTCCGGTAATGAGCTCAACGATGTCGAGAATCATCTCCCGTTCCCTGAATGTATAGAAGGTGGGAGTCATGGCCCCCACATCGTGGGCAAAGGTCCCGAAAAAGACGAGGTGATTGCTCAAGCGGAAAAGTTCACTCAACAGCACACGAATATACTGGGCTCGATCCGGAACCTTGATCCCGGCCAGGGTCTCCACAGCCATGACATATGGAAGGTTGTTGGCTGCGCCGGCCAGGTAGTCCACTCGATCCGTATAAGGAATGAATTGATGCCAGGTTTGTCGTTCAGCAATCTTCTCGGCGCCCCGATGATGATAGCCGATATCCATGTCCATTTCAACGATTTCTTCGCCCTTGAGGGCAACGATAAATCGCATCAAACCATGGGTACTCACGTGGTGAGGACCGATGTTCAGTACCAGTTCTTCCTTTTTGTCCGATCTTTTCACATAAACACCGCCATCCAGGGGCTGGTGTTTTACTGCGTCATCTCGGGTAAAGGGAAGCATTTGTGTGGCTCTGCCGGGGTGACTTTTTCGAAGCGGGTGCCCTTCCCAGTCGTGGGGCATGAGAATCCGGCGAAGATTTTCATGACCTTCAAAGCGGATGCCGAACATGTCAAAAACTTCCCGTTCATACCAATTGGCAGAAGGCCAGATATCGGTAATGCTTTGGGTTATTGGATCATTGCCCCACAGGGGCACTTTCAAACGCATCCGGCGAGCCGGCTCAAATGAAAGGAGACTGTAAACCAGCGAGTAATCCGGATAGCTTTGGCCCGGCCTGCGGGCGGATTCGTCGATGGCCGTCAGATCTTCCAGACGCCGGAACCGGGGCGACGCCTCGGTCTTGAGAAATCGAAGTATTTTCTTTAGTCCGTCTTCCTTGACCTGAAACGTCAGCATATCCGAAGTTTTCGGAAGTTGCCCAATGGTGTCCCCAAATCGCGCTTGTAAAATTTCAGCCAGGCTTTTGTCCTTCTCGCTGATTTCAATCTGAACCGGCGGCGGCGACCACATCAGATCGGAGCGGCTCTCAAAAAATCCGGGCGGTATCGCTGACGACCCGCGAATCGCAGCGCCCTCCATTCCCGGACCGCGCGGATCACGGGATTTGGTTTTTCCGTCCACGAGAATAGGTGTCTGAGAGCCCTGGGTTCCGCCGCCAAGATGCAGGATGGAACGGACGGGCCGTTCCGAAAGGATTTTTTTTTGCAAAAAAACAAGTCCCTGCAGAACCGCTTCGGGCCGAGGCGGACAGCCCGGAATGTAAACATCTACCGGTAAAATCTGATTGACACCCTGCACCACGCTGTAGACGTCATACATACCGCCGGTGTTGGAACAGGATCCCATGGAAATGACCCATTTGGGTTCCGCCATCTGTTCGTAAAGCCTCAGAACCACCGGAGCAACTTTTTTGAACACTGTTCCGGAAACGATCAGAAGATCGGCCTGTCTGGGTGAAGAACGCAACACTTCTGCACCGAAACGGGCGATATCATAGCGGGAGGTGAACGCCGTGGCCTCTTCGACAAAACAGCATGAAAGCCCGAAAAACATCGGCCACAGGCTCATGGACCGCGCCCAGTTGATGACCGGATTCAGGTAGTTTTCGAGGCGGTTTAATCTCTTGTTCGCGTCGGTCCCCAATCAAGTCCCCCTTTTCGCCAGATGTAAACGAGGCCTAAAAGCAGCATAATGATGAAAAACGATATTTGCAACCACCCCGACCAGCCGAGTTCGTCGCAAGAGATAGCCCAGGAAAAAATATAGGCACCTTCCACGTCAAAGATAAGGAAAAAGACGGCGATTAGAAAAAAGGAAACGGGATAACGAAGGCGGGCGGAACCGGTAGGAATGATCCCGCTTTCATAAGGTCTTAATTTTTCGTGGTTAATTTTCTTTTCCCCGAGCCATGAAGCGATAAAAAGAAGAGCGGTTACCAGTGCAAGAATCATCATTCCATAAATGACCAGGCTAAAAACAGCCGGTTCCCATGGAGATAACGTTCCAGCAATCGTAACAGGATGCATGTGTCCTCCGCCAAACGCTGTTCTCAACACAATTGAGGATGGTGAATTCGCAAAAACGGCCAAAACCGCGATATGTGTTATCGCATCATAAGGATTTTGCTAAGCTAAAAGAAAAAAAAATCATAGCACCAAAAGCGGTAAAAATAATGGGCGTCACAAGTTAAAAGTGTCTAAAGTGCCTAACGACAAGGGCATGCTTTCTTCTTAATCAATAAGACCGTTCAACTTGTGAATTATCTTAAACAATAGAATCCTTGATTGTCAAGAGAATCAGTTCATAGTATCCTATCAGAAGGGTTAAAGCCAACTATCTTGAAAACCAAGATAAAATTAGCTAACATACTATAATTGGTTAGGGATTTCGCATTCTATCAATGATAGGTTAACTGAAGAATTATTTCAAAGAACAAACCCGTATGGCAAATTTTGGGCCGGAATATGCCAATAAATTTCAAAAAACATTTGATTGTCTTCACCCGTTATCCGGAACCGGGAACCACCAAGA
>JAFDEW010000061.1 GCA_019310125.1 Deltaproteobacteria bacterium
GGACCGGAACCGGAATTAAGAGAATTTACACGGCTAAGAACAATTGTGGCCGCGCCGGTCGGAACTCTCCTGTACGCGCATGCTTTTTATGTTCCGGGCGGTCCGACTTCTCTGATTTACATCTGGATTTCCTGGCTGGGTAATCTTCCTTTGCGCGTTTTGTTTTTAATCGAAATAATATTTTTAATCATAAATTTCGGATCAATCGCTGCAAACTGCCGAAAATATGGAGCCTACTGCCTGGACGAAATATGTGATGAGGATGAACGTCTGAGGCTAAACATTTTGTCCTTTTTCCCTAATTCATTGACCATCATGAATGCCCTAATGGGGTTACTGGCCGTGCTTTTTGCTTACCAGAGTCGCATTCGTGAAGCCTATCTTTTTCTAATTGGCGCCGTGATATTTGACAAACTCGACGGGGCTCTGGCTCGAAAGCTGGGGCTGACGGAACCCCTTCACACACAGAATCGGTCCCATCACATCAGCTTTGGAGGTGTTTTGGATGACATTGCAGATGGCGTTAGCTTCTGCATTGTTCCGGCCTGGATCTTTTATTTGTTGCTTACCGACGTTTCGGATCCCGTGATCCTGCAACTACCGGTGGGGCTGGTGGCCGTGCTGTATGCCCTTATGGGGATTGTCCGGTTGATTTACTTCACTATTGACCGCACCCCGATCCCCGGATTTTTTAAAGGAATGCCGACTCCGGCCGCGGCGTTACTGGTGGCCGCACCGTTAATCATGTTTAACCAAGCCGTTGGGGATGGTTCGGAATGGGCTCGTTACTGGGGTATTCTCTGTTTTGGTTTGATGATTTTTTCAGGGATTATGATGAACCTTTACCCCATACGCTACCTGCATCTTGGACGCTTTATAGACAGACATTCCTGGTTTGGTCGTGTGAACCTGCTGCTACTGGTCATCTTCATATTTACCCCCTATCTGGGATATGCCGCTCTAATTTATATGTTCCTGTATGTGCTTTCGCCCCTGGTAACCCACCGCATGCTGCCGAAAATCGGATTATAAATATGATAATCTTAAAAAAAGGAGATAAAAAGATGAATAAAAACAAGACACCATCTATAGGTTACCTAATTATGATGATCGTATCCCTTTTTCTGATTACTGCTTGCGCTTCCACCCCGAGCAGTTCGGAAGCAGTGCCCACCATGGTAAGTGCTGAAAACCCGGTGGAAATGGTTAACCAGCTGGGCGGACATATCGCCGATGCTCGTAAAAATCAGCTGAATGTGCTTTCACCCACCTGGTACGCTAAGGCTGAGAGTTCCTATCTAAAAGCTAAAAATGATCTTGAAAAAGGCAAAGAGCTTTCGGACGTCCAGAAATACGTTAATACTGCAGAAACGCAACTGCAAAAAGCAGAAGAAATGGCTAAAATATCTCGAACCACCTTAAGCGAGCTGATTGAAGCAAGGAACAAGGCTCGCGTTGCCGGTGCTACGGATTTGGGCAAGGATTATGTGACGGCGGAAAAAAGGTTTCTCGGCCTTACTCAAGCCATAGAGAATAATGATTTGCGTTATGCTCAAAATAACCAGAAAAAGCTTTCTGATGCGTTCCGTCAACTGGAGATCCGGGCAATTAAAGAAAAAACCATCGGCGAGGTACACACACTGATCGATCAGGCCAAAAAAGAAGGTGCTAAGAAAATAACCCCCGAGTCATTTGCCCTGGCCCAAGAAAAATTGAAGGAAGCCGATGAATTCATCAGTGAAAATCCTTACGATAAAGATACGATGAAGAAGAAAGCCGATGAGGCCCTGTTAATGGCCAAGCGGCTTCATCCCTTAATGGATCAGAGCCGGAAGATCAAATCCATGGATCCCGAACAAATTGCTTTATGGATGGAAGACACCCTCTACAAAACAACCCGTAAACTATCGGCTCCGGATATGCGGGATCAGAACTTCGAGGTCCAGGTGGAGAATATTCTCGGCACCATAGAGACGCTGCAATCCGATCATGATTTCATGATCAAAAAGGTAAATTCCCAGCAGGAACAAATGGAAGTTTTGAACCAGCGCATCGCCCTGCTCGACAAACAGACTCGCAGGGGTAAGGCCGAAAAAGATCGTCTGGCAGCCGAAAAACAGTTCAATCAAAGATACAATGAAGTTCAGGCATTTTTTGACAGTGACGAGGCCGAAGTTTACAAACAGGAAAACCAGTTGGTCATTCGTTTAAAAGCCATTAAGTTTCCGGTGGGTCAGAGCATCCTTATGCCCGGAACTTATACTCTAATGAGTAAAGTGCAACGGGCCATCAGAATCTTCGGCGAACCTCAGGTGGTGGTTGAAGGGCACACGGACAGTACGGGCTCAGATGAAGTTAATGAGCACTTGTCCCAACAACGGGCCCAAGCAGTTATGGAATACCTGATTGCCAATAAGACCCTGCCGTCCGAGAAAATTATAGCCGTTGGATACGGATCGGTAAGGCCACTGGCGTCCAATGCAACACCCCAAGGACGGGCCATCAACCGCCGCATCGATGTAATTATTACGCCTACGGTAAAGCCGGCGCCGTAAGTAACAGGCCTTACAAGCCGAACAAGGTCTATAAAAAACTTAGGACATGTTTTTACTCCGCACTTGCAGCTCGGAATCAAGTCTTGACAAAGAGGCTTTTCGACCCGGGGCGCGGCCGGGAAGCGGAGCGAACTAACTTATATAACTACAAATACCGGTGGTTCTAATATGGCTGCCAAACATTGGCGACGGTTACTTCTCAACCGGTGGATGCTGGCCGGGGTCGGGGCGGTTTCCCTGTATGCTCTGCTTGGCTTTTTACTGGCCCCCTGGCTATTCAAACGCTATATAAGCAATTATGCCGTAGAAAAACTAAAGCGCAAAGCATCAATCGTCGAGGTTCGCGTCAACCCCTTCCTATTCACATTTGATGCCCAGGGCTTTGTGCTCAAAGAAGCGGACGATAGCCCCATTATGGGCTTCGGACGTGTGTTCGTAGACTTTGAACTTTCGAGTCTCTTGCGATGGGCGTGGACCTTTGCTGACATTCGCATCGAACGACCGTTGCTGCACGTGGAGATCCGGCAGGACGGCCGTCTCAATCTCGCAGCGCTTTCCGACAGCCTTCCCAAGTCCAAGGATTCTCCCACCCAAGACGGTCGCCCGCCGAGGCTGCTGGTGCAACACGCCGAAGTCATCGACGGCAGTTTCACCTTCAGCGACCGTTCCGACCTTACTCCTGCCACCGAGACCTTCGCGCCTTTCAATGTTGAGTTCAAGCATATATCTACACTCCGGGATCGCAAAGGCCCATACACCGTCAGGGCCAACTTGCCCGGCGGCGGAACGGTCAGCTGGAGTGGCGAAGTCTCTTTGCACCCAATTTTTTCCCAGGGCCGGTTAAGCGTGTCCGGCTTTAAGCTGGCTACAGCGTGGAAATTTGCACAGGATGAGTTGCAACTTGCCGAGCCGGAGGGGGAGATAGACTTCAGCACCCGTTATCGATTCAATTATCAAAAGCATAACGCCTTCTTGACGTTGAACGACTCAACCCTCGCACTAAAGGGCCTTGTGCTCACGGAAAAGGGTAAACCAGCCCCCATGCTTGCTCTGGAAACAATTGAAGTCGCTGGAATGGGCTTCGACCTTCAAGCGCGGGAGATTATGGTTCCAAGCATCACCGTGCGTGACGGTAGAATCGCAGCATCGGTTAATGAGGAGGGAGTATTTAATTGGCAGAACCTTGCGGTGCGCCGGGAACCCAAGGACGTGGCTGAGCCCATTGCCGGTGTTTCAGAATCCACCGGCCCGCCGTGGCGTCTAAAAGCAGGAGCGGTGAACGTGGAAAACGTTGCGTTGGATTATACAGATCGCAGTCGCGCCACTCCCTTGACCCTGGCTGTCGGCGGGGTGAATATTCTGTTGAACGCGTTGGCAGAAGTTGGTGCAGGGCCTGCAAATGTAACTGTGGATGATTTAAAGGTAAAAATGAACCGCGTCGCGTTTTCCGAGACCGGTGACAACATTCCCTTTGTCGCGATGGACGTCCTCTCACTGGATCACGGCTGCATCGATATGGGCACTCGCTCCGTAAAACTCGCACGGGTGGGGGCTGTCGGCGGAGGAATATCTGTGGTGCGCGGCAAAGAAGGCCGGATCCAGCTGGCTGAGATGCTGGCTCCCGGCGATCGAGGCAAGGTGAAGCGCGAGATTGTCGAGACCGGTGAGAAGGCTCGAGCCGAGGGCAAGCCCTGGTCGTTCAGGCTTGATGCAGTTGAGTTGAACGGGTTCAACGCGGAACTGCAGGACCGTAGCTTTGATCCTGCCGTGGCCTACGACCTGAAAGATATCCGCGTATCGCTAAACCATCTTACCAATGACGGCAAAACGCCCATTGATTTTGACGCCCGGCTCAATGTAGCACAGGGTGGAAGTGCAAGATTCAGCGGGCAGGTCAGCCAGACCGGAGATCATGCCGAAGTACAGGCCAGCATTGTGGATATAAACCTCAAACCGCTGCATCCGGCCCTGACCAGATTCGCAAGGCTCGCGCTCGAGTCCGGAAATCTCACCGTGTCGGGCCGTATGAAATATCGATCCGATAAATCCAGGCCACAGGTGCAAGCCGGCGGCTCCATCAGCCTGGGCAGCTTCAGGCTGAACGAAACTGACACTGGCGAACGGTTTCTTGAATGCAAGGATATGTCCGCCACCGGACTGACGTTTGGATTGTCGCCCCATGGTCTGAAGATCCAGAAAGTGAGGGTGCTGGAGCCCGGCGCCAAAATTGTGATCTTCAAGGACCGCAGCACAAATCTGGCCAAGGCAATAAAGAGCCCGGAAGTGGTTGACGTCGAGGAAACATCACATCCGACACAGGCGCCGGCCGTGGCGTCGAGCGTAAATCGGGCACTTTTTCCGGTGAGAATCGATCGGGTTTATGTGGAGAAAGGAGTTGTCGATTTCGCTGATCTTAGCCTGGTGCTGCCCTTTGCCTCCCGGATAACCGAGTTTAACGGAGGGGTTACGGGCATTTCTTCCGACCCGGGTAGTCGAGCCTCGGTTGCCTTCAATGGCACCGTCGACGAATACGGACTCGCAACGGTTCAGGGCAGGTTGAGTCCCTTCATGCCCAAAACTTACACGGACATCACTGTGTCCTTCCGTAACGTGAAAATGAAGCCCTTCAGCCCCTACAGCGCCACATTTTCCGGACGCAGAATCGCATCCGGGACGCTTAGTCTCAACCTGGAATACAAAATCCAGGACAGTGAACTTCTCGGAGATAATCAAGTGGTGCTGGAACAGTTCACGCTCGGCGAGCAGGTGGAGGCACCAAATGCGGTTCACTTGCCCCTTGATCTGGCAATTGCACTCCTTACCGATGCTCAGGGCAAGATCGATGTGGCCGTGCCCGTAAAGGGCAATCTGGACAACCCCGAATTCAAATACGGGCATGTGATTCGGCAGGCGTTCATCAACCTGATTGCCAAAATCGTGACTGCGCCATTCCGAGCGCTGGGCGGTCTCTTGGGCGGTAAGGGCGAGCAGATGGACGTCATTTCTTTCTATCCCGGAAGCGACCGCCTTTTGCCGCCGGAGCTTAAAAAACTTAAAACCGTGGTTGAAGCTTTGGAGAAGCGCCCTCGGCTGAAGCTTGTAGTGCAGGGCCGGTTTGATCCCAAGCTCGATGGTGAGGCGTTGCGTACACAGCGGGTAAAGCGTTCCCTCGCCGGGCAGATGGGCGTGACACTTGCTCCTGACGAGGAATTTGGGGCCATTGCGCTCGAAGATGCAAAGACCCAGCAAGCTCTGGAGAAGCTGCTTGAGATGCGGAGTGGTGACAAGGCTGTGGCCCGTTTCAAAACCCAATACGAAAAAGTGACCGGCAAGAAGGCCAAACGGGTGAATCCCGCATTGGCATTTTTCGGTAGGGAAAGTCCAGATACCGCCTTTTACCGGGCAATGTTCAAGGAGTTGGTGATACTTGAGCCACTCACGGACACCGATCTATTAGATCTTGCTCAGCGGCGCTCGGAAGCCATCGTAACCCATTTTAAAACCTCTACCGGGTTGGACATCACGCGGGTGACCCCAGGAAGTTCCGGTCCCGTGGAGGAAACCGCCACCGAGATCGTTAACACCAGACTTACACTAGACGTCGTCAAGCCAGCGGCTTAGTTAGTGTCTATCCATAAACGGCATCTTTCGGCCCCCGGCGGCGTTCTCGCTCGTTTTCAATCCTCGAAATAGCGCGCTATGCCTGTCGGAGATCCCGTGATGTTTTCGGGGCGGTTGAAAACTCGCTCGGGCCTTACCGGAAACCAAAATCTACCATTTCTGAATGGACAATAGTTAACGGAAATATTCGAGAAGAGAAAGCCTTGATCACCGGCCTCACAACAGGGGGCAAAGAGTTTTTGAACCACTCGTTATATTTTCTTATAACCCAAAAACCACCGTACCCAAGACGGACATGATTAAAACCATTATCATGAAAATGAAGTCTAGTATCAAGTCAACAATTGTATTGAACATATTTCCCATCCTAATTAACGCAGTTATTATTGAAAAATTCCAGAGCTTCTTCGACCGAATCAAATAATATCCATTCCCTTTTGACAGTCCTGCCGGCCTCTTTTCTTGTTCTTTCAATCGTTGTACTGCCATGGTACTCGTAACAGTCCTGATAATGAGCGTAAAAAGCATATCTTGTCATTTTGTTCGTCCTCCCATAAAAATTGTTAATCATCATTTAAAAAACAAACGTAACAAAGAAAATCCGTTGCATTTTTTAATATAAATTGTTTAGTTAAATACCCCAATGTTTATATAAATGAACTTAACAGGCAAAAAAAATTACCTTAGTTCCCTGGAAATCCAAATGACCTTGCCAATAATACGAACACTGTTTAATTCATTGCCTTGAAGGTAAATCGGAGAATAATCCTTGTTGTCACTGAGCAGAACAAGTTTGTTGGGATGTTTTTCCACTCGTTTGACCATTATCGTATCATCGATGCCCACAGCATATATAGCCCCGGCCAAAATGTCTTTCTGAGATTCGTCTATCAGAATAGTATCTCCGTCCTTCATTTCAGGTTCCATGCTATTGCCAAAAATATCCATGAGCACCATCTTGTTCCGGTTGCCCTTGATTGTCAACCAGTCTCTTCGGAATGCATAGTAACCTTCAATCTCTGAGCCGACTTCAAAAGAACCGCCCCCTGCGCTCAACCTGGCTCTTACTTTGGGTATATTTTTAAATATAGAATCATCGGAAGCAGATTTTTTTATAAATGTTTGACCGGACCCGGTTTCAACCCAGTCAGGATTTAATCCATAGGTTTTATATAACTGCAATATCCATTTATCCGGGATGGAGTTTTTTTTTCTGGCTTGTGTAATTGCCGATCGGTTGATCTTTAAAACGGAAGCCAATTCAGTTTGCGATGTCAATCCGGTTGCTTGAAAAACCCTTTGTAGAAAAGATTCAAATCTTGAAGCAGACATATTTTTACCTTAATCTTGACGTTAATAGTGATTTTGGAATGCGGCAGTTTATTTTACGAACCTATTAATCAGCCATGTTTAATCTTATAAACATATAAATTTATATATTGCAACACTTTTTTGACAAAAATTAAAAAAATATTCTTACTTTAAAAAATCCTAACCCGGAAACGCCGGAACCAAAAAATATTTGCTACATACGGGTGAGGAAGCTGTTTTACGATTCAAAAGAACCAGGGGAGAAAACTTCATTTATGCTTTCTTGTTTCAGCGCGATAATATTCATAGGTTCAAAGATGTTGAAGCAGACTCTTGCTGACAAAAAAAATGTCGCCCATAAAACCATAAGTTCTATGAGCGACATCACACTTCCACTAAAAATTTGGCATCGACTGCTTGTTTAGATAAGCACCAAATTTATTATTCGGAGTACCCGCTTCCGACGATCAAACCGCTCGCGGTTTTCCTGACATAGGTATGTTTTTGCTTTTCTTTCCATACATAACCCACCCATACACCATCAGCAGTGGCTTTGGCACATTCATTATAAACAGGTTCTGCTTTCTCTTTAAGGCTTTGCCCAACCAATGACGGATGAACCAAAAGATTACCCCCTTCTTCCATTATAAATACATAGTGGGGTTTATTTTGTGCGGCACTTGCAAAGTCCGCAGCTGTTTTCCCGCCATCAATGGCGACAACAATGTCATCTGCTTGTTTCTTGATAGCATCTTTATCCACTGCAAAAGCACCTGTTGCCAAACAAAGACCAAAAATCAACGTTAAAGATATAATTGCAACATTTTTCATGTTCATCTCCTTTTTTTTGGTTTTCTGTTTACAATCATGAGTTCATAAAATCACCATACAGGAATAAACACCCCTTAATCACCTCCTTTTTCTCAATAAAATTGGACTGGTACGAACATTTCTGAAAACCGCGGGGATACCCCGTGGATATTTTGAAGATTTTCGCGGCTCCTTGGCGCACAAGAGATCGATTCAGAATAAAAAAAGGGTCGATTCAGGTTAAACTGTGTTACGAATTCACTGAAAATATAATTTGTTTCACTACGGCTAAGGGTTTAAATCAGGTCGGTTATATATCGGTTATATATGAGCAATTGAGGTACCAAATTTATTTAAAAAACAATACAATTAATTTTATACAAATTCAATCTGTTTATTTGAAAACAAGAGGAATATGTGAAGGAGAATTCATATTGCATGGAAAGGAAGATTGACATAAAAAAGACCCAACCTTCATATTTATTTCACAAATTCAAAGAAAGACCATTGGTCGGGAGACAAGAAGATGGAAATGATGAAAAAATATAAATTCCCAAGTGTTTTTTTATTTGCTTTGATTGCTTTAGTTATCTGGGGTTGTGTTTCATGGCAAAAAAACTATGGTAAGCTTAAAATTATTCAAAGAGACCAGAACGAAATAACCATTCAAAATTTAATCGACAAATGGGATGATTACCACATTTATAGTTCCGACCAGTATGCCGGACCTGGTTTTCGATCACCTCTGGGCATCATGTTCGATCCAAAAAATAATGATACAACGCTGGTGGGTGATCGGTGGAAAAAGGTAAGTGATCAAAAGACGTTGACAGATATGACAAAACGGATTTTTCTGGCCACTCAGTATGAGCCCTGGCTCAATGAAATTTTAGGGCCGGACGGCCGGTTTTACGGATATCTCTATTATTCATATGGCGTTGTAACCCTTAAAATGGTTGGGGATAACAAAATGTACGTATTTAACCTGGAGGAACCTCCTGATAAGGGCGGTCATGATGAATAATTACTGCAGGGCGGTCTTGAAGGGTTTTGACGTAAAAAATTCTTTAAAGAGTAGTTTGCCATGAACCTTAATTTGCTCGATAATGGGGGCAGGTGTTCAAGTGTTGAGAGTCATGGATTCTCATATAATGTATATATTCCTTGACTAAGATTCGGTAAGGAAAAGAGGATTGGCCTTGATAAAAAATTAAAACCAAGAACATCAAAATAATAAAAAGATATTTTAAACGAGCGGGGTCAACAATGGCCCTGTTTTTTATTTGCTCAGCGAATTGAGGTTGTCTTGCTCATGAATTATTTCTATTTTAATGACCCTAAATCCGTTTAGGGAGTTGTCTGAAAGAAAAACGGTGGGAAAAAGATTGTTGATAAGATTTGGATTTTTTCAAAATGACCGTCATCGGGATGTGAAAGGCCCTGGAAGAGAGGCGGTCATGACACCTTTACAAAAGGAATTATTATTGTTATGAACGGCATTCTAATTATTCCATTGTATCAACGAGATATTTTTAAAATTATCGGAGAATGTTCTGATGTTCAGAAATTAATCTATGAAAAATTAGGCTAAAAGAACAGTCAGTTAAAAGCATGAGTAAATTGATCGGGGGAAAACTTGAAAGTTGGAATCGGATACGCTAACAGAAAAGACTCTCTGTTATTGGGCAATGAAGTGGCTGAAAATGCAATAAGAAACGGTAGGATTGACAGGCCTTCTCTGGTGATAGCTTTTTGCCATGGACAAGTTGATCATGAAGAATATTTTCGAGGCCTGCAAGCTGTTATAGGAGATAAGGCGCCTATTATAGGCGGATCAGCCATAGGCATTATTACCAATGATTGGCTGTCATATGAAGGGTACCCTGCCGGGGCTGCTGTAATTGAATCCGAAACACTCCGGCACAAAGAGGCGGCAGTCGGTGATTTGGATAAAGATGAAAGAAAGGCGGGGCAAAATTTAGCAAAAAAAATATCAAACAGTATAGACGGCAAACTTCTACTGGTATTTTACGATTCAATAAAAAGGGCTCCAACTGCAACTGACCCGCCGGTTATCAATGCATCGCCGTCTTTAATCAGAGGCATTGAAGAGAAACTTAAATCAAATATACCTGTTATCGGGGGAGGGGTAATCGGAGATTATTCATTTGGCCATACAAAACAATTCTGCGGAACATATGTTGGGGAACAAAGAGTTGTCGGATCTTTAATGGGCGGAGATTTTCAGCCTTATTTTCGAATTATGCACGGTTGTATGCCGAAAGACGGGATCTATCATACCATCACCAAAAGTAACGGAGCGGTCATTAATGAAGTGGACGGCAGACCTATCGTTCATTTGATTGATGAGCAATACGGCACTCAGGATTGGCGGGGTCAGAGACCTGTTAAAAGGCTGACCATTGGTGTCAATCACGGCGAAAAATTTGGAGACGTTATGGAAGAAAATTTTGTAAATCGGCTGATTACAGGGGCGTTGCCCAATGAAGCAGGTGTTGTTATTTTTGAACCGGATCTGGATGAAGGTACAGAATTTTTGTTCATGTTGAGGAACAACAAAACAATGATAGAATCTGCAAGAAGAAATTCAGCAGAATTGATGGAAGAAATAGTTAAAAATGGGGAAAAACCCGTTTTTGGGTTATATATCGATTGTGCCGGAAGGACAGCCAACGCTTCAGATTCATTAATCGAGGAAGCATCTGAGATCCAGAAGGTGTTTAATAGATATGACACGCCGCTGTTGGGGTTTTATTCCGGTGTAGAGAAGGTGTTTAATAGATATGACACGCCGCTGTTGGGGTTTTATTCCGGTGTAGAGATTGCTCCTCTTTTAGGTAAAAGCAGAGGACTGGACTGGACAGGGGTCTTACTTGTTTTGGCTCAAGGACAGATAACGACATGAAAGATTTTAAAATAGGTGAATTGGAACAAAACCTGGAAGAATTAAAAAAACAGGTTGAACATTATAAAAAAATCGCAGAGCAAACCGGAAATCTTTGTTTAAGAGAGACGGAAGAATTATCAAAACTTATTTCCTTGCATAAACAAGCCAAGGAGGCCCTGCAAGAGAGTGAGGAGAAATTACGAAATATCATTGAACATAGTAATGAAATATTTTATGTCCATGATAGGGAGCATAAATTTTTGTACGTTAGCCCGAAATCAGAAGAAATTCTTGGATATACTCCAGAAGAAATGATGGGCAAATGGACGGAATTAATCACTGATAACCCCATAAACCAAAAAGGAATTGAACTTTTAGCCAAAGCTATAAAAACAGGAGAAAGGCAAGAACCTTACATTCTCGAATTGCGGAGAAAAGACGATGACCTTAAATTGATAGAAATTGATGAATCTCCTATTAAAAACACAGAAGATAAGGTGGTGGGAATTGTCGGTGCAGCAAGAGATGTTACCGAACAAGAACAGGCAAAAAAGGAGAAAGAAAAACTTGAAGCACAGCTCCGGCATGTTCATAAAATGGAAGCCATAGGAACGTTAGCCGGTGGTATTGCTCATGATTTTAACAACATCCTTGGTGTTGTTTTGGGAAATGCGGAACTTGCCATGGACGATGTTCCAGAATGGAATCCGGCTTATTTTAATCTCCAAGAAATTCGAAAGGCCAGTCTTCGCGCTAGGGATGTTATAAGGCAATTACTTAGCTTCAGCCGTCGAACAGATCTGGAAAGAAAACCCATAAGACTAATTCCGATTATCAAAGATTCCATCAAGTTTTTGCGATCAACCATTCCAAAACATATTGATATTCTTCAGAACATTGAGGATACTTATGATACTATTATTGCCGATCCAACCCAGATCCATCAGGTTATGATCAATTTATGCACCAATGCGTCTCACGCAATGGAGAAAATAGAAGGAATTCTGACCATCGGAATACACTATGTTGTTGTGGATGAGGATTCACAGTTAAGTGTTCCTGACTTAACTCTCGGGGACTATCTCAAAGTAACGGTGAAAGATAATGGCCAAGGGATTGCTCCTGACGTCATTGACAGAATTTTTGATCCCTATTTTACAACCAAGGAAATTGGCAAGGGTACGGGTATGGGTTTATCGGTGGTACACGGTATAGTTAAAAGCCATGACGGTGTGATCATAGTCGAGAGTGAGCTCGGTAAGGGGACATCCGTTAGCATATTTTTCCCGGTTGTCGAGAAAAAGTCGGTTACAAACAAGGGATCATTAAATATCAGGTAAAAGCTCGTCAAATTGTACGCCGATGCCATTTGAATCTATTCTGACAATTTTTCCTGTGATTTTGATAGAGTCATCAGCACCCGGGAGAGAGAAAGTCATTGAAAGCTTTTCTCCGACGAAGAAAGGAAATTGAGTTTCAATAAATAATCCGCTAACGCTTAGATTTTGAATAAAATCCGCAAAAAAGCGTGTATCGGCTGAGCATTCTGTCCAGACGAACGTTTGTTTCCTATGATATTTTCTCTTCTCATCGAACTTGGATTGCTGCCATTTTTCCAAAATATTCAGAAGGTTTCGCATTTGCACTTCTGATAAAGTAGGAATGATGGTCAGTATTTTATTGTATACTTCTTCTCTACCAATTTTGTTATCATTTTTTGTCATCGGCTTTCTTTCCGTATTTTTTGAGAAGGTCCTGTATCGCTTCTTCAAGAAGGTCGTTAAGGGGTTTTTCCAAATCAATCGCAAGTTTATTAATTTATTTTTGGAGATTGCTTACAATTCTGGTTGATAAAGTTTTTCGAGCCACGGATTGCTCTTACTATGGTTTTTTATTGAAATCAATAAAAAAAGAATTGTAATACAGGGCAAACGCATTTGAATCCCAACTCAGGGAGAACGCTCCACGATGGCGTATATCTCTCTCCAACCGATTTATCCCATAAGAATGGAATGCTGGAATATTGGAACTAAGGGCGGAAAATCACAAATCCACGATACGCAAAACAGGCACTTAGAGAAAACGCTAAGTGCCTGGTTCAACAAATTAAATTATGGTGCCGAAGGCCGGACTTGAACCGGCACGGGGTTACCCACTACCCCCTCAAGATAGCGTGTCTACCAAATTCCACCACTTCGGCACATTTGTATATCGTCAACGAAAACCCAACTATCTATTTGCCGAATACTGTCTGGCATTAAAGAAAGCCATTCAAAGCTTATTGGGCCTGAACAGGTTTTGCAGGCGGTGAGGTTTCCGGCTCAGGTTGAGCGCTTTTTTCAGGCTCCACGGGTACAGCTTTTTGTTCTATGGGTGCTTTTTTGTCCGTCATAATTGAATTTTTCATACTATGACCGGACAGATAGGCCAATCCAAGAGAAGTTATCATAAAGACGACAGCCGCTACGGTTGTCATTTTGCCTAAAAACGTTGAGCTGCCTGTACTCCCAAAAAGAGTCTGACTTGATCCCCCTCCGAATGCAGCGCCCATGTCAGCACCTTTCCCGGTCTGCAAAAGGACGATCATAATAAGGGCAATACAGACGATTACATGCATTATTATTAGAAATATTGTCATAATTTTTTATTGAGAATTATTCTTTAAACCGAACGATTTTGCTGAATGTCTCAGGGTCGAGGCTAGCGCCGCCCACAAGTGCTCCGTCAACATCAGGCATTGCCATGAGCTCTGCGATATTATTTGGTTTAACGCTGCCTCCATATAGTATTCTAATAGATTTGGCAAGCATATTTCCGAAACTTTTTTCAACCATGGCGCGTAAAAACTGATGAACCTCCTGAACCTGAACGGAGGTCGCGGTTTTACCGGTTCCGATGGCCCAGACCGGTTCATATGCGATAACCAGCTTTTTTAAATCGTTCGAAGAAAACCCCTCTAACCCCTTTTTTACCTGTTTGTCAAGTACGGAAAACGTGT
>JAFDEW010000331.1 GCA_019310125.1 Deltaproteobacteria bacterium
GGGAAAACGTCTTTTGATCAAGGACTTTCTTCAAGGATATAAGATTCCTCCCGGAACAATTTTATGTTGATATCCGACCCGGACAAGCTGGAACAAAAAGGGATTGAAAATTGAATATTGACAATTGACTATTTAAGGAAGTCGCTTCGCTCTATCAGTTTGATATTGAAAATTATAAGAACTGGAAAAATTCCTTAAATATTCAATCTTCAATCGAAAATATTCAATTATTCACAATAAAGAAATTATACTGGTTAAAAATTTTTGCCATAAAAAGCACAAAATTTACAACCCAGGTACTAAAGACTTAAACCCATGGCGGATGAAGTCCGTAAAACAGCTCTGTATATATTGAATGCTCTTGATAGAGAGGACAAGACTCTGGACAGGCTTTTAGAAGATGTTTTCCGGGAAAAGACTCTTTTTTCAAAAAAGGATCGGGCCTTACTTCAAGCTCTGGTATATGGCGTCTTGAGGTGGCGAGGGCGGCTCGACGGGGTCATAGATTATTTTTCTAAAACCCGCCTGAACAAAATCAATTCCAAAGTTTTGAATATTCTGCGACTCGGGCTTTTTCAGATAATCTATTTAGACAGAATACCCGTATCTGCTGCAGTAAATACATCGGTTGAAATGACAAAGGCTGTTGCTGCGCCTTGGATTGTGGGATATGTGAACGGTCTTATGAGAAATGCCTCCAGAAAATATGGAGACGTTGTTTTTCCTGATGTCGGCAAAGACCCGGTAAAAGCATTGGCAACAAAAAAGTCGTTCCCGGAATGGCTTATTAAAAGATGGCTGGATCGGTTGGGATTGAAAGAAACCGGATTGCTTTGTGACGCAATCAACACCATCCCTCCCATAACCGTTCGCTGCAATACCCTTAAGACAAGCCGGGAAAAACTGGTGAAAGCGCTTGAGGAATCTGCCGAAAAGATTGGGATCACAAATTATGCGCCGGACGGCGTCTTTTTTTTTAATCCAAAAAGATCTATTCCAAGTATAGAAGCGTTTAGAGATGGTCTGTTTCAGGTCCAGGATGAGGCCGCCCAACTGGTTACCCTTGTTTTAAACCCCCAGCCCGGCGAAGCTATTTTAGATGCATGTGCAGGTCTGGGCGGGAAAACCGGTCATATTGCTCAGATTATGAAAAACCGCGGAAGGCTTGTTGCCATGGACAAAGATGGAAGCAAGCTTCTGCGGCTAGAATCCCAAATGCATCGACTTGGCGTTTCCAATGTGACAACCTGCATTCACGATTTGAGCATCCCCTTAAACCGGGAGCACTTTGGAGAGTTTGACCGCATTCTTCTGGATGCACCCTGTTCGGGCCTGGGCGTTTTAAGAAGGAATCCGGATGCAAAATGGCGTGTGTCACAGCAAACCCCGTCAAATTGCCAGAAAAGACAGGCTCTGTTTCTGGATAACCTTGCGCACCTTGTCAAACCCTCCGGTATTTTGGTGTATGCGGTTTGCAGCACGGAACCCGAGGAAAATGAATCGGTAATAAAAGATTTTTTAAATAAACATGATGAATTTGCCATAGAAAAAGAAACCACAGGATTATCATTTAATGCCGGTTCCCTTATAACTCATAACGGATATTTAAAAACCTTTCCTCATCTCAACAACATGGACGGTTTTTTTTCGGTCTGTATGAAACGGAAAAAGTGATCTCACGAATATTAAAATTTGGCTCCCTGTTTTTTCTATTTGTCCTGATCGTTGGTGCCAGTGCCTATCTTACGCTTACGCTTATGATAAAGAGCGAAGATACGGTGGTGGTTCCTGATCTTTCCGGGAAAAATATAGTCTATGTTCTTGAGTTATTAACGGATTTGGGGCTTAATACAAAGGTTAAAGGATCGGAATACAGTGCCGATGTTCCTGAAAACAACGTTATTTTCCAGGAACCGGAACCCGGAGCGGAAATAAAAAAGGGACGTGATGTCAGAATAATAATTTCTAAAGGGGCAAAGTCTATTCTGATGCCGAATCTTAGAGGGCTTTCCCTGCGACCTGCTCAGATTATCCTGGAAGAAAACAGCTTGCGCAGGGGCGAAATATCGAGTACGTACAGCAAGATAAGAAAAGACGAGATTATTGCCCAAGTTCCTTGTCAGGGAACCATGATAACAAGGGGCGAATGTGTGAATCTGCTTGTGAGTATGGGGATCAGACCCCGGGCCTACAAGATGCCTGATCTTATCGGGCTGACTCTCAACAGTGCGATTACTATGATTGAGAGTATAGATCTGGTTCTCGGAGAGATAAAAACCCAATTTCACAAAGGCAAGCCCTTAAATACCGTTGTGGCCCAGGAACTGCTCTCCGGCTGTTGCGTAACCCAAGGCAGGGCGGTCAATATTGTTATAAATAGAAAATTTGTCAAAAAAGGCCATAACTATTTAAATGAATCCCAAGGGGCCGGCCTTTTTAGATACCGGCTAAAAGACGGGTTTTTAAAAAGACATATCAGGGTGCGCGTAAACAGCTTTGGGCTTTCAGTCGATCTTTTCGATGATTTCATGAAGCCGGGAGAAGAAATCTGGCTGTTAATCCCCGGACAAAATGATGCAACTGTTTTTCTTTATGAAGATGGTGAATTGTTAAAAACTTTGGTTTATGACGCGGGGTAGATTATCTTGATATCTGGTTCCAGGTTATTTAGGCGCTTATAGGAGCTAAATCGACAACTTTTTGTCGGTGTTTGTAGTGTTTTGTATTTATTGATTAATAGTGAGCTAAAGTTTGAAGTGAACTAAAGTGAGCTAAAGTTAAGGAAAGCGCCACCGTCGCAACACAATTAATATTTAAATTGATAGAATACCTTAACTTTAGGCACTTCACACTTTAGCTCACTTGTAATTTTTCCGGTTTATTCGGGATAGGTAACGACAATGATATCCGATGATCCTCAACATTATGTCCAGGGCGTTCTTGAGTTCAACCGGCGCGTGCTTGCAAAGACAATTACATTGATCGAAAGTTCCCTTTCTTTTCATCAGGAACTGGCTCGAACGATTATCGATTTGCTGCTTCCGTACACGGGCAAGGCTGTGCGCCTTGGAATTACAGGCGTGCCAGGTGTGGGTAAAAGTACGTTTATTGAGAGCCTCGGAACCATGCTCGTGGAAAAGGGACATCGGGTGGCCGTACTTGCCGTTGATCCCAGCAGCAAAAGAAGTGGAGGGAGCGTGCTGGCAGATAAGACTCGTATGGAAAAGCTGGCTGTCGAGGAGAGAGCCTTTATCCGGCCTTCACCTTCAGGCGGCACTTTGGGCGGAGTTGCAAAAAAAACCCGGGAGACAATGATTGTTTGTGAAGCCGCCGGTTTTGATGTTATGATTATTGAAACCGTGGGTGTGGGCCAATCCGAGACGACCGTGGCATCCATGGTCGATTTTTTTCTGGTGCTGATGATTTCGGGTGC
>JAFDEW010000332.1 GCA_019310125.1 Deltaproteobacteria bacterium
GTCACATCGACCGGTATTTTTTCGGTGATTAACAGGTAGAGGGTGACGACCAATATCAGAGAGACAATCCAAATGGACATGACGGGGTTCCTGATAGAACCCTAATCGAGTCAAAACTCGATTGGGTGTTAATCGTTATTGGTTATCTGATATCTAAAATTGGAATTTATCTTATCGTTGATAAAAGTGTAAAGAATCCTGGCCCAAAGGACAAGGCTTTGGTTATCCCCAGAGGGATTTGCTCTATTGAAATTCCAAATAACAAATCCCAAAAAACAATCGCTCACGCTGGCAAGCACCAACGCTGCGCGTTGAACCGGTTTTGAATTTGTGATTTGTAATTTGTGATTTATTTGTAATTTGGTGCTTGGGATTTGTGATTTTAGACACAAAACTCCAAGGCAGAGCCATCTATCTCTAACCTGGCTCTCCTATGCGTAGGCTCTACGAGCCGGAGGCCCAAAGGACCAGATTTTTAAGGACAAAATAAAATGGTTCCACTCTTTTTATAATACCGGTGTCCTCCTTGGATTACGCCAGGCGCTTTAATTCCGCTTTCCTGAGGGAGATTCTTGCCGTTGCAAGCCTTGCATAATAGTCTTTGATCTTCTTTGTCTGCCCGCGAACCACGGCTTTGAGCAAATCTCCCTCCAGTTCCGCCACTTCCAGGAGCCTGTAATAGTCCAGAGATTCTTTGAAGTGGGCGAGCACGATAAGACCCGTAAGCAGGGGATGGTTATTGGTCACGTTGGCATCTTTGAACTGCATTCCATGTTCAAGCTCGACCTCCAGGCCTGCCTGGAAATCTTTAGGGTCGATCTTCATTTTGCCTTTGTGTACTTGGGCAAGGATGATTTTTGCCTCTTTCAAGGAAACTTTGGGCGCTTTCTGTTGGGTCCAGTCGCTGATTTTAAGCTCCTTGCAAACCCTTTTGACTTCTTCTACGGTAACATACTTGGGAATCTTCATCTCCTTCTCCTCCTTTTTTACCCCTTATGGTGGAATAAACAACACATCAAATTATACATGAACGGCTTGGGCAAAGGCTTTGCGTTGGGTGTAAATCAAAATTGTTGGTTATTGAGTTCAATCGTAAGGTGTCAGTGTTCAGGTTTCAGGTTTCAGGTTTCAGTTCTTCAAGTTTCTCGACCCTGACACCTGAAACCTGACACCTGAAACTTTTTCCCCAAAGCTAAATACGTAGCGCAAACGAACATGGATTTTCATATTGCAAACAGCCGTGATTCACATCCCTTTGTGTTGAAATGTCCTTTATCCTTTTCATACACCATTTCGGTCATAACTTCATCTGTTTAAGCAGGGGAATAAATTTATGATTGGCTTTCGGGAACGGATACCGATCAATGTCTTGGAGCTTTATCCAGAGATAATCTATGGGTCCGTTCAATTTGACATTCCCCGTCAGGTAGTTGCAGCAGAATACATCCGCATAAATTTTAAAATGCGTATACGCATGTTTTACACGGGTCAGGAAAGAATTGACTTCCACACAAATGTTCACTTCTTCCCGGATCTCTCTGACACAGGCGACTTCTGCACTTTCGCCGTTTCTGACCTTTCCGCCCGGAAATTCCCATAACCCGCCCAACAGTCCTTCAAGTTTTCTTCGGGTGATTAAAACCCGGGTGTTTTTAAACACGACCCCCACGGCGATGTGATACTCCGGCGTGGGCGGCTTTTTGATCCGTTTTGGATATTCATCCAGAGTTTGGCATTGGTATGCACGGCAAAAACTTTGAAGGGGGCATGTCCCGCAATTTGGATTTCTCGGTTTGCAGATTAACGCTCCCAACTCCATTATTGCCTGGTTGAACATCCCGGGGTGTTTGCGATCTAACAGGGTCTCGCATGCCTCCTTGAATATTTTATACGAAGCGGATTTGTTTACCGGGGCATCTATCTGCAGCAGTCGGGCCATCACTCGCTTGACATTGCCGTCTACCACGGCATGGGGTTCATGAAAGGCGATGCTTAAAACCGCAGAAGCAATGTAATCCCCCACCCCCGGTAACTTTCTAAAATCATGCCAGTTATCGGGAATTTTTCCGTCGTATTTTTCAACCACCGTCATTGCCGCCCGATGCAGATTGCGTGCCCGTGCATAATATCCCATCCCCTCCCAGACCTTGAGTACGTCGGTTATATCGGCTTGGGCCAGGGACTTCACATTCGGAAACTCAGGAAAAAAAGCCCGGTAAAAAGGCAGAACCGTATTCACCTGGGTTTGCTGAAGCATGACTTCCGACACCCATATGCGGTAGGGATCATCTGTTTCTCGCCAGGGCAGCGGCCGTTGATTTTTTTTATACCATAAAAAGAGTTTCGATCGGATGTGACGGATCTTTTTGGGCATTCTATCCGTCCCCATCAAATAAACCACCCAGCGGTCCCAGGATGGAGCCTTCTCCCTTTCCGCCGCCCCTTCGCGGAGACGCCTGCAGCATTCTCCCTGCCAGACGTGAAAACGGTAAGGATTGCAGCCAGATTTTTCCCGGACCGTGAAGGGTTGCAAAAAAGAGCCCTTCACCGCCGAACAGCGCTGTCTTGATATTTCCCGCCTGCTGAATTTCAAACTGAACACTACGCTCCATGGCAACGATGCATCCGGTATCCACATGCAACACTTCACCGGGCCCAAGTTCACGTTCCACCACGGTTCCGCCGGCGTGAACAAATACCAGTCCGTCGCCTTCGAGTTTCTGCATAATGAACCCTTCACCACCGAACAGTCCGGTCAGTATCTTGCGCTGCAGATGAATCCCGATGGACACGCCTTTGGCGGCACATAAAAAGCTGTCTTTCTGGCAAATCAGACAGCCTCCCACGCTGGGTAACGGCACCGGAATGATGTTGCCGGGATAGGGAGCGCCGAATGCCACATGGCCTTTTCCCTGTCCGTTATGAGTAAAAACCGTCATAAACAGACTTTCACCGGTAAGCAGCCGCTTCCCGGCCCCCAGCAATTTATCCATGAACCCCCCTCCCCCGCCTGAGCCGGAAGCATCGCCGAATACCGTCTCCATAACAATGGAGCTGTCCTTATACATCATGGCACCCGCCTCAGCCACGGCACTTTCACCCGGATCCAGCTCAACTTCAACAAACTGCATCTCAGAACCCATAATTTTAAAATCGATTTCATCTGCTCTACTTGTCGCAGAAGGGGGAGGTCCGGGAACCTCACGGGCGGACGAACTCAATTCGTCAAGCTGGGAAATGGGCAGCCATTCCGCAAATCCTTCACGCCAGACATATCCGTTGGGATTTTTTTGAGCATGGGCAATGGCCTGTTCCTTGTCAAATGGGCCGATTTGGTTACCGTCATAACTTAAAAACCACTGTGACATACGACATCCTCCTTGTATCTCCTAAACATCATTCCATATTCGATAATATTACTTCGATATTCGTCGTTCTTCAGATCTGTATGGATGAGCCTTTTGATTAATGAGAATTTTCGTTCAAGATCAAGGCATGCGAAAAAAATAACCACAGGCATATAGTTGATATTCCGAGGATTATTTTTGGAGCATAACGCAAAGATTGTGCGAAAAGACCATTAATCAACAGACTCATGGATTCACTCGTATTTAACTTGCAATTCCTTATCTATCCGCTTTCTGAGATACACGGAAAGCAGCATTCCCAAAATCGCCAAACATTCCGCATCCAGATATTTTTCCGCCCGCCGTTCAAAAAGTATGGAACAATGCGCAGGAAATTCAT
>JAFDEW010000333.1 GCA_019310125.1 Deltaproteobacteria bacterium
GGCCTGCATCAAGAGAATGAAAAGTAAAAAAAATTCAAAATTTATGGTGATATTATTTTTAATCTTATGGATAGGTTCTTGCTCCGTAGGCGCCATAAATTTATTAATAGAATCTGACAATTATGATAGAGGCTTAAGCTGTCTGATCGCCAGTGCTGCAACCTCTAAATTAACCGGTTCAATGATAGGAATCGGCATTATTTCATTTTTCCCCTTCGTATTCTTTGCGTCGTTGTATTCTGAACAAAAAAAACACGGAAAATTCCTTTCTAAACAACAGGCGCCCGAAAAAGATGACCGAAAAGAAGAGGCGTTGCGTAAAAAATATCAAACGGAATCGGAAAAACAAAAAAAAGAAACAAGAAAAATATTCGAACAAAATAAAATGATGCTGGAATCCGGCCCGCATAAAAAACTTGTTGAAAGATTTGTAGCTACGAACCGATCGATTGGGTGTGATATAGACAAATTAAAACAACTGCTCCAAAGCAAAGGCCTGGACTTTAAATACACAGAGCTGGACTTGATCATAGATGAAGAAAGGAAACGGCAGGAATACGAAAAATTCAAAAGAATATTCATGGATGATGACCTGAATGACTTGCGGGAGTATATCGTTAGCTTTTTAGATTTCTATGGCGAGCACTATGGCGAACGGATCGATTTTTTGATTCGGTTGTTAAAAGAACAAAAAATTGATTTCGATAAACATCACATTGAAAACCACATACAAAATATTATAAAAGAAAAAGACCTCGAGAAATATGAGAAGCAATTATTCCATCGATAAAAAGTCCACCTCACGATTGGCATCTCTGGTTTTAAGGCCGTCAAAGACTATCCCGGCATGGAATTCCAGTAGAGGTGCAACCTCACGAAACCCTGTCTTTTTCTGAAAAGCCATAAGCTGATAAACATTTTCTGTAGCAGATGGAGAGAATTTAATAGAGGAACCCAAATAATGTTAAAAAAAATGACCTCTTATATTCTATTGGTTCTCTTGGGAGCCGCTGGATATTTTTTATTAAACTATCATATTATTTTTTCGGGCACCACTGTTAAATTGTTAAATAAATCAAAGCTTACCTCGGAGTATACGTTTATTAACACCTCTAACAAAAGCGTTGAGTCCCTGATGAGAATCGATACGCTCAGAGAAGCGGGTATCGGAAACATTCTCGTAGAAATGGGCAGACTGAGTGAAGAAGAAAGAGAGTCCCTGGAAGAAAAGTTCAATTCCGATCCGGTATACTATTAAACCTTGAGACCGGGTGTAAATCACGGCTGTTGGCAATATGAAAATTCATGTTCGTCTGCGCTACGTATTTAGCTTTGGGGAAAAGGTGTCAGGTGTCGGGTTTCAGGTGTCAGATGCTAAGGTCCAGAATAAATGACACTGTTAATTCAACATTATTTGGCAACAAATTCTTTGTCTTTATTTTGAATTATACCCGCACACACTGTGGGTAACAGGTTAAGAATAAAAGATAAAATAACCATTTAAAATTGCCTGTATGACAATTAAATATTCTTTTAAAAATGGCTCAAATAATCTTAGATTTAAGCCCAAATAAAGTGAGACTTAGCACCTGTGTCCATCATTCCTGACACCTGAAACCTTAAGAATGGAAGATATGGAACAAAAATGGGATTAAAATTCCATCTGTATACACGGCGATTTTCACCACCCCAGATCTAACCCTACCCTGCAATCCCTTTTGTCATCCCGGTCCTTGAACAAAGAATTTACTGTGTTTTCGGATAGCTGCTTTTATCGCCGACAGGGAAAAGAATTTTAACGTAATGGCCGTGGGTGCCATTTCAAAAATAAAACCTAAAATTGCCGGCATCATAACGACAAATTCGTGCAAAGTGTTCAAATCTAAAAAATACCCCCACTTTACCCCACCCATAGTTTATTTTCTTTAATACTTTTAACATTTATGAATTATTATAAAAAATATTGAATCATATTCATTTTTTTCTTGACACTTCTATAAAAATGTACTTTTAACAACAAAGTGGATTAAAGTGGATATTCATGGGGAAAAATGTTCCGGGGAAGCTCATTTCATACAATAGATTCAAAAGGGCGTATCATAATTCCGGCCAGGTTCCGTGATGTCATTAAAGCACAGGGATCAAATGGCGTAATGGTTTCCAGAATGGATGGGGCGCTTGTGGCCTATTCATATGATGAATGGCGTAAAATTGAAACCCGTATTTTGTCCCTGGCCGAAAAAAGTGAGAACATGCGCCGATTTAGAAGAGTCTTCATCGGAGGTGCTTTTGAATGCTCCTGTGATAAACAGGATCGTATTCTGATACCCCAGAATTTGAGACAATATTCTGAAATCGAAAAGGAAATTGTACTTGTTGGCGTCCTCGATCATTTTGAAATCTGGTCACGCAAAAGCTGGGACAGAGAAAATATACATCTTGAAAAAGACATGAAAAAGGAGGGCGTAAGAAACGAAATCGCAAAATTAGGACTCTAATGGTGACATTCAAACATATCCCTGTAATGCTGCCCCAAGCGCTCTGTTATCTTAACTGTACACCGGGAAAAATCTATGTGGACTGCACCCTCGGGGGTGCGGGTCATGCCCAAGCGATTTGCAAAAAAATTATCCCGGGAGGAATTTTCATCGGCATTGACCAGGATATAGATGCGGTCAGGAACGCGAAAAAGGTTCTAACACCGCTTAATTTAACCATCCACCTCTTTCATGACAATTTTATTTATCTTCCTGAGCTCCTTCAACAATTGAAAATTGATGCGGTAGACGGCATTCTTCTTGATCTTGGAATCTCGCTTCATCAACTCGAGTCGAGCGGTCGGGGTTTCAGCTTCAACAAAGATGAGCCGCTGGATATGCGGATGAACATAACATCGGGTACAACGGCTGAAGATTTGATCAACGGCATGGAGGAAAAAAACCTTAAGAAAATTTTTTACAACTTCGGAGAAGAACGTTGGGCAAGACAAATTGCGAAAAGAATCGTAACCCAACGGCAGCGCAAACCCATCAAATCGAGCAGGGAGCTGGCCCAGATCGTGTGCGATGCGATTCCAAAAAAAGTGTCATATAAGCAAAAAATCCATCCCGCCACACGGACGTTTATGGCGCTTAGAATCGCCGTCAACAGGGAACTCGAAATGCTCGATGGTTTCATGGAGAATGTCGCGGACCTTTTAAACCCAAACGGCCGACTGTGTGTTTTATCTTTTCATTCCCTTGAAGACCGAATTGTAAAACATCGAATGAAGGCCCTGGAAAAAGGGTGTATATGTCCTCCGGGTTTGCCCGAGTGTGCCTGCAATAAAAAATCATTGGTTCGAATTTTGACAAAAAAAATCGTGCGTCCCACGGAAGACGAGGTTGCAGATAACCCCATGGCAAGAAGCGCAAAGTTAAGAGC
>JAFDEW010000062.1 GCA_019310125.1 Deltaproteobacteria bacterium
TACCGGTTCCGATGGCCCAGACCGGTTCATATGCGATAACCAGCTTTTTTAAATCGTTCGAAGAAAACCCCTCTAACCCCTTTTTTACCTGTTTGTCAAGTACGGAAAACGTGTCTTTTGATTCCCGTTCTTTTTCAGATTCTCCAACACACATAACCGGTATCAGATCATTATTAACGGCGGCCCATATTCTTTTGTTGACGGTTTCGTCGGTTTCGTTGAACTGTTGGCGGCGTTCGGAATGGCCGATAATAACATATGTGCATCCTGCCGAAACCAGCATGGCAGGTGATATTTCGCCGGTAAACGCTCCCTGGACTTCCCAAAATAGATTTTGAGCGCCCAGGGAAACAGAGCTCCCCCTGACAACATCAGATACCGGTGCGAGAGCGGTAAACGGTGGCGCAATCATCACATCCATATCCGTGGTCCCGGCTACGAGTTTTACAAGCCTTGCGGCAGTTTCAACAGCTTCGGGACAGGTTTTAAACATCTTCCAGTTTCCGGCGATAAGTGGTCTGCGATTTGTCATCAATTTGTCCCTATAGCTGTGAAGCAATCATGGTTGCAAGATCGACCATCCGGTTCGAGTATCCGGTTTCATTATCGTACCAGGATAGAACTTTGACCATGTTGCCGACGGTATAGGTGGTCAGTCCATCGACGATAGAGGATAATGTCGATCCATTATAATCAGAGGATACCAGCGGAAGATCGCTATATCCAAGTATGCCTGCAAGTGATTTTTCTGAAGCGTCTTTAAGGGCGGCGTTTACATCTGTGACCGTGACACCAGACTTTTCCAAAGTTGCAACAAAATCGACAATCGATACATTGGGAGTGGGGACGCGAATGGCAAGACCGTTTAACTTGCCGGAGAGTTCCGGTAGCACCAGAGCCACGGCCTTTGCCGCACCTGTGGTCGTGGGAATCATTGACATCGCGGCCGCCCTTGCCCTTCGCAGATCCTTGTGAGGAAAATCCAGAAGACGCTGGTCTCCTGTGTATGAATGTATGGTTGTCATCAGGCCGCTCCTGATCCCGAAATTCTCAAGAAGTACCTTGGCTATGGGTGCAAGACAGTTGGTGGTACAGGATGCATTGGATATTATTTGGTGATTTCTGGGGTCATACTGGTTTGAGTTGACACCCATAACGATGGTAATATCGGGCTCCTGGGCAGGGGCGGATATTATGACTTTCCGTGCGCCTGCGGAAAGATGTTTTGATGCGCTTGCATGGTCTCTGAAAAGACCGGTGCATTCTGCAACAATGTCCACGCCCAGATCCCTCCAGCCAAGTGTGGCGGGATCTTTAACCGAGCTAACGGCAATGGATTTCCCACCCACTTCAATGGAACCGTCTTTGCCGATTATTTCCAAATCAAGCTTGCCGTGCACGGAATCATATTTAAGAAGATGAGCCATTGTGGCTGAATCCATGAGATCATTAATCCCAGCGACTTCCAGGTCAGCATGACCGATCAAGGCCCTGAAAACTAGACGTCCTATCCTTCCAAAACCGTTTATCCCCACTTTTATGCTCATGATGCCTCCTTTAAGTATATGACCGTACCCGGCTAATTCCGTTTGTTCCCTTTTAAAATCCCGCTTGCCAGCGAAATACTCTTTTTCCCAAAAGCTTCAAGGTGTTGAGCGAGCTCGCTGAGTCCCATATTTTTTTGAAGATCCACAGCCTTGATCAAAATAGGAAGATTGACGCCGGATATGACTTCCACTTGTCCTTCTTCAAGAAATGAATAACTTAAATTTGAAGGTGTGCCACCGAACATATCTGTAAGGATAATCACCCCTTTTTTATTATCGACCGTTTTAATTGCTTGGGCAATTTTCTTTCGTAGTTTGTCAACGTTTTCTTTCAAATCTATGGAAACCGATACCATGGTATCGGGTCGATCCCCTAAAATAAATTCAGCAGTGTCAATGAGTGCATCTCCAAGCTGACTGTGTGTTACAATAACGATACCTATCATAATGCTCCTTACTAAGGGCTCACTCAAAAATAACTTCACATTTGGGATGCCGATGCATCCCGTCTGGCTGCGTTACGAAAACTCAAAATATGCTTGGTATTTCTTAAGTTTTCGTGCCTTGCCGGCCGGGCGCCTCAACTCCCAAAATTGTAAATTTATTTTTTCGTGAACCCTAAAGATGATGGCTTCGTAAAAAGTCCCAATAATTTTTGTGGTACACTATAACATGTATTCCACATCTAAAACAACCACAATATATTGTGGTTAAAAATCGCGGTTGCGACTTTTTGCGAGACCGTCAAAGATCGATGTCACGATGTGTGACGATGATCTGACTCCCGGGTTTTTTAATATGGTCGAATAACGTTTCGGCAATGGTTACCGATCGATGCCGGCCTCCGGTACAGCCGACGGCAATGGTTAAATAAGCTTTGCCCTCTTTTTCATACAGTGGAATTAAATAGTCAAGCAGATCCAAATATTTTTTTAAAAACCTGCGGGCTTCGTTGTTGTTTAAGACATAGTTTTTAATCTCCCGGCTTTTTCCGTTAAAATCTTTAAGTTCAGGTACAAAATACGGATTGGCGAGAAAACGAACATCCATAATCAGGCTGGCATCGTGAGGCGTGCCGTATTTAAAGCCGAAGGACAGAATATTTATTCTCATGGGCGCAAAATTTTTATTTTGTTGCGCGATATTATTGATTACGGACTTTAAGTCGTGAACCGTGTAACGGGAAGTGTCGATAATTTTGTCGGCGGTAATCTTCAGTTCCTTTAACTGCTCCTGTTCGATGCGTATTCCCTCAAGAAGACTTTTGTCCTGAGACAGGGGATGATGTCTCCGCGTCTGGCTGTACCGCTTAAGCAAAGTTTCTTCGTCAGCCTCTAAAAAAAGGATTTTGAATTGATATCCTTTTTTCTTTAGAGAATCAAAAACCAATGAGTACCTGTAAAGAAAGCTTTTTTCGCGCAGATCCATTACAAATGCCAGTCCCGTGATTTCAGAATTGCTTTCAATGGGCAATTCTAGAAACTTGGGAAGAAGCGCTACCGGCATATTGTCGACACAATAAAAACCGGCGTCTTCAAACGCTGATATGGCAGTACTCTTACCGGAACCCGAAAGCCCTGTAATAATAGTTAGTTTTATTTTTTTCACTTTTGATCAACGTTCGGGTTTATAATTCTTCTTCCTCCTCTTCTTTAATAATAGAATAAATTTCATCTCTGGTAACCGCATGTAACAGCTTTTGTTTGAAGGGCTCATTTTTTAGAATCCTTGAAATTCGGGCGAGCAACTTCAGATGAAGACCTGTGGAATTTTCGGGCGTCATAAGGAGGAAAAAGATATGGGTTGGAAGCCCATCCATGGATTCGAAGTCGACTCCCTTCCGGCTCAGACCGAAACCGAGCACCAGTGATTCAAGATCTTTGACTTTGCCATGAGGAATTCCGATTCCTTCACCAATGCCGGTACTCCCGAGTTGTTCCCGTTCAATCAGCACTTTTACAAGATATTCATGATTGATACCGGCAATACGGGCGACAGGGGTTACAAGTTCTTCAAGAACACCCTTTTTATCAAGTGATTTCAGGTCAGTAAGAATCGCTTCTTTTAGTAAAACATCAAGTATTTTCATGTTATATTCACTATATGGATCAGGTGCTCGGCTGGATTAAGCCATAATCGCCGTCCTTGCGCCGATAAAGGACGTTTACCTGATCCGTCCTGGCATTGGTAAACACCAGAAAATTGTTATTTATAAGGTCCATCTGCATGATGGCTTCTTCCACATCCATGGGTTTATACTCAATATCCCTGACCCTGATTTTTGTCGTAGCTTCTTCGTCCAAATGCAATGTGTCTTCAGCAATAATATTTTTTGCTTTGGATTTGGACCCGCTTCGGCGTTCTCTGACTTTTTGTTTGTTTTTCTTTATCTGTTTTTCTATCTTGTCAAGGACCATGTCAATGGCAGAATACATGTCTTCGGTTACTTCTTTGCCGTATATGTTGAGCCTGTCGCCGGTTATGTTGATTTCAGCCATATGGCGGAACTTTTCAACCGAAAGCACAACGTTTGCTTCTGCCGGGTTATACAGGTACTTATCAAAACGATCAAGTTTGTCTCCAACATAAGATTTTAAATTTTCAGAAGAATCGAGATTCTTAAAAGTTACAGATGTCTGCATACCTAAGACCTCCCTAGAATTGTTTGCGTTTGTTCGATGGAAGTACTCTCATTATCTCACGATACTTTGCTACGGTTCTGCGAGCGATACTGATGTTTTCCTCCTTTAAAAGTTGTGATATTTTATCATCGCTATACGGCCTTTTGGGATTTTCACTTTCAATGATCTGTTTTATCTTATCCTGAACACTGGCGGAGGCAATAGCCTCGCCATGGAACCGTTGAATAGAGCTGTTAAAAAAATATTTCAACTCAAAAATACCACGCGGTGTATGGGCGTACTTATTGGTTGTTACCCTGCTGATTGTCGATTCATGCATCCCAATATCTTCTGCAATATCTTTTAACACCAATGGTCTTAAGCATGAGATTCCTTTTTCAAAGAAATCCCGCTGGAATTTCAATATACTTTCCATTACTCTGTAGATGGTTTTTTGACGTTGATGAATGCTCCGGATCAACCATGTTGCAGAACGTATTTTTCCCTGTATGTATTCCTTTGCTTCGCTTGAAAAATTTTTGTCGCCCCGAATTGCATTTTTATAAAAATTATTGACATGCAGTCTCGGCATTCCGTCGTCGTTGACCCATATGATGAACTCATCTTCGACTTTATATACAAAAACATCGGGATTTATATATTGGGGTTCTTCATCCGTAAATTGCCGTCCCGGCCTTGGCTCTAAACTTTTTATAATATTAATGGCGGTAATAACATCTTCAATGCTTATTTTTAAAGACTTGACGATCGCCTTATAATTTTTATTTTCAAGATGATTGAGATGTTCTTTAATGATTTGGGTTACTATAGTATCGTCAAGCTCAAAATGTCTTGCCTGTATCAGCAGGCATTCACCGAGATCCCTTGCACACACCCCTATAGGATCAAAGGTTTGCAATAGCCTTAGAACCTCTTCAACTTTTTCGGTATCAACCCCGCTCATCTGGACAATGTCTTCAACAGAGGCATCAAGATAACCGTCTTTATCGAGGTTGCCGGTAATAATGCTTCCGATTTTTTCTTCGTCTTTGGTGGGTGATGTCATAAGCAATTGCCAAAGCAGATGTTCTCGCAAAGATTCCTTGCGTGCTAAGAACGATTCGAAATTCGGTGACTCCTTTTTTTCGATTTCGGAATGTGTTCTGCCCGATGAATTGTATTCGTCAATATAATTGCTCCAGTCCATATCATCGCGGATTTTTTCTTCGATGGTGATCTCTTTTGTGTCAGGCACTTCGGCAGAGTCACTCTCAGCCTCTTTGTCACGCTTTTCTTCAACAGTAACTTCAATGATTTCTTCTTCCAGTGTGGGATTTTCTTCGAGTTCCTGGTTGATGGTGTTTAAAAGCTCAAGCCGTGTTAATTGCAAAAGCTTGATAGCCATTTGCAGCTGAGGGGTCATGATAAGTTGCTGAGTTAATTTCAGCTGTTGTCGTAATTCAAGAGCCATTTTATAATTTAAACTCGTTTCCTAAATAGATCCGGCGGGCGGTTTCGCTTGAAGCTATTTTTTGCGGTGAGCCGGATTCGATTATTTTGCCATCGTTTAATATATATGCTTTATCACAGACTTCAAGTGTTTCTCTTACATTATGATCTGATATGAGAATGCCTATTCCCCTTTTTTTGAGATGCCGGATAATCTTTTTTATGTCGATTACAGCCAAAGGATCTATACCTGCAAAGGGTTCATCAAGAAGAATAAAGGACGGATTCGTGGCCAGTGATCGTGTTATTTCAAGGCGCCGCCGTTCCCCGCCGGAGAGCAGGCTTGCCTTCTGGTTTGCAAGGTGTTTTATTCCGAGTTCGTCAAGGAGCACATCTGTTCGCTCTTTCTGTTCCGATCTGGGGATGGGAAGGATTTCAAGAATTGCCATGATATTTTGCTTTACGGTCAGCTTTCTAAATATCGAAGTTTCCTGTGGAAGATAGCCGACCCCCCTGCGTGCCCTCAAATATATGGGATAACCCGTGATATCTTCATCATCAAGAAATACTTGACCCGTATTCGGCTTTATTATTCCAATTGTCATATAGAAAGTAGTGGTTTTGCCAGCGCCGTTTGGACCGAGAAGACCCACAACGCTGCTGTCATGGATATTCAGGCTCACGGAATTTACAGCCGGTCTTCCATTATATGTCTTGACCAGGTTTTTTAGAGACAGTGTCGCCAATTATTTTAACCCCTTTTCACCGGAATAAAACACAGCTTCCACCCGTTTTTCTTCGCCACTTTCAACAGTAATGCGTCCGGTAGTTCTATAAAGCGTTATTTTTTCACCGGAAATAGAATCCTTACCACTAATAATCCTTGAATTGTCACCCGACAAGACAAGAACCCCAGTTTCTGTATTGTATACGGCCTGTGGGGTTACTGCAACCTTGTTGTCGAAATTTATTTTTACGTTGCCGCTGGCAATTATTTTATTAATTGATTCCGTTCCAACACCGGGGGCGCCCTTATTGTCCGGATTTTTTTTTACGAAAATCTTGAGCCTGTCGGCGGTGATAACCGTGCCCTCTTGAGTCGCCCTTACATTCCCGATAAATTCAGCGTAATCGACTTCATTGTCGGAGATCAGTTTGTCTGCTGTAATATGGATCCTCCGATCTTCTGAAAGACTACGGGCATCTGTATTCTGAGGTTTTTCGTCGGCATACCCTGACGGAGGAACAACAGGGACGGCCCATACCGTAAACACCAAGGCAAAAAATAGAAGAATTGGACACGAGTTTTTATTAAAGTTTAATAACCTCACGTAGGGTTCCTTGTACTTTTCCTTCAAACATGGTTTTATTTGTGTTTAAATTCAAAGACATAGAATCAGCGGCAAGCTCGAAGGCGTCTCCGATGACTGTAACGGGAACCTTTGAGAAAATGATTCGGCGGTTGTGCCTGTAAAATAAATTTTCGGTGTTCAAACGGTATGTTGCGCTTTTTACGACAACATTACCAAAAATTTCCATGTCGTTTGAATCTATGTTTAAAATTCCTTTATTCGCTGTCAAGTAAACTTCGCTTTTATCTTTAAGATAGAAGGTAATGAACAAATCCTGGAAAATTGCCTGGTTGTTATCATCCATATAATTTACTGAGGATGCCTCCAGATCCCACTCTTTCATTCCGTTTTTGATGGCCGTTTGATGAGCTTTGCCGATTGAAATATTTGCTTTATTCCGTATGTTTGAAACTACATGTCCTTTTTTATCTAAAGAATTTCTATGAGTTATAAATACAGCCAAAGTGATGCCCAATGCAGAAACAATAGCCGAGAGCAAAATCAGTTTTAGCTTTTTGTGATTATGGTTTTTTAAAAACGGCATTATAAAAACGTTCCAAAATGTTTTCCCAGATCCCTTGATCTTGAACAAAAATCCTCGTTTATGAACGGACACGAACTATAGTATCTATAATTTCATTGTATCATAACACAAAATTGATACAACAAATTTTATATTGCACAAGGTTAAAAGTCAAGAAACGAAAAAAGGAAAAACAGTCCTTGATTACCAATATTTTTGCTGTTAATATCACTCATTAAAAAAAACAGGAAAGGCGAATTATAAGCTATTGAGAACTAAGAAGAAAAACATAAAATCGCGGCTGATCGTTCTGGTTTGTTTTATTGTTATATTACCGGTTCTTTGGATACTGGTGGTAAGGCTCGAAGGTGAAAAACCGTCTATTACACTGGAACTTCCGTCTCCATCATTAGGCAAGACCCAGGAGCTTTCCCTTTCCGTGTCTGATGCAAAGAGCGGCGTTCGAAGGATATGGATAGGGCTGATTAAAGACGGCAAGGAGGTTGATTTATTTAAAAAGGATTTGCCCTTTGCAGGCCTTATTCGCGGTGGCATTATACACCAGGAGTCATTTAAAATCCTGGTTGAGCCGGTGAAAATGGGAATAACCGACGGAAAAGCGATTTTACGTATGGTTGCAAGGGATTATTCGTGGCGGGGATGGTTGCAGGGAAACACAACTTACTTAGAAAAGGATGTGATCATAGATACCCATGCCCCCGAGGTTGGCATTCTTAGCAAGGCTCACAATATAAACCAGGGAGGGGCAGGTCTTGTTATCTATAGGGTGTCGGAAACGTGCCCGAAAAGCGGAGTTCTTGTGGGAGAAAACTTTTTTCCGGGGTATTCAGGATATTTCAAAGATAATAATATGTTACTGGCCTTTTTTGCGCTTGATTATGAACAGGGGCCTGGGACTAAAATTTTTGTTACTGCAACGGATTTTGCCGGCAATAGCTCCAGAGCGGGGTTTCCTCATTATATTAAAAGAAAGGTTTTTAAAAAGGATCTACTCGAAATCTCCGACAAATTTCTTGCCTGGAAGATGCCGGAATTTGATGTTGATATTTCTCCGGATTCCCAGACGCCTCTGGTGGACAAATTTCTTAAAGTTAACCGCGAAGTTCGCCTTGATAACTATAAACAACTACTAAGTATAGTGGAGAATACTGATAAAAAATTATACTGGAAAGGTGCATTCCTAAGGCTTCAAAAGTCAGCCAGAAGAGCCGGGTTTGCCGATCATCGCAGCTATAAATACAAGGGACATATCATTGACCGGCAGATCCACATGGGCGTTGATCTGGCTTCTGTGGCACGCTCACCGGTTTCTGCATCCAATACTGGAAAGGTTGTTTTTGCCAGATATTTGGGTATTTACGGAAAATCGGTCATCATTGATCATGGCTTTGGGCTGTTTAGCATGTATTCACATTTAAGCTCGTTTACGGTTAAAAAAGACCAAATGGTGTCCAAGGGTGAGATCATAGGCCGTACCGGAGTTACGGGACTTGCGGGGGGAGATCATCTCCATTTTGGAATGCTTGTTCATAACACCTTTGTCAATCCGGTTGAATGGTGGGATGCATCCTGGATTAAAAACAATATTTCAGATAAGATTGACGAACTCGTAAAAAGTCAAAATTGAGACGGCAATGAAAAATTATAAGATCAACAAGACCTACCAGGAGATTAACGAAAAAATCAAGTCCGGAGAAGTTGTTGTTGTTACCGCCGAAGAGATCATCGATATCGTCAGGGATGAAGGACCTGTTGAGGCTGCAAGGCGTGTAGACGTTGTTACTACAGGCACTTTTGCCCCGATGTGTTCATCCGGAGCGTTTATCAACTTCGGACATTCGGTTCCCACAATAAAAGCTTCCAAAGTATGGTTGAACAATGTTTCTGCATATGCGGGAATGGCCGCAGTGGATTGCTATATCGGCGCTACAGAGCCGTGTGAGGACGACCCGTTAAACAAGGTCTATCCCGGTGAGTTCAACTATGGCGGCGGCCATGTGATTCAGGACCTTGTTGCAGGGGAAAAAGTGCATTTAAAGGCAACCGGATATGGGACGGACTGTTATCCAAACCGGACGGTCGAAAAGGAGATTTTACTCCGTAAACTTCCCCATGCCACGTTATGCAACCCGAGAAACGGGTATCAAAATTATAACTGTGCTATAAATCTGAGCAAAAAGACAATTTATACATACATGGGTACATTAAAACCCAAAGCAGCCAATGCAAATTACTGTTCGAGCGGACAACTCAGCCCGCTTTTTAATGATCCGTATTATCGGACAATTGGGCTGGGTACCCGTATTTTTCTGGGGGGATCAACAGGATATGTTACCTGGCACGGCACCCAGCACAACCCTTCGGTAAAAAGAACAAAAAAGGGGGTTCCCGTGGCACCGGCAGGCACGCTGTGGGTCATGGGAGATCTTAAAAAGATGAGCCCCAAATGGCTGATGGGGGTGAGTATTCAGGGCTATGGATGTTCTCTTGCCGTGGGTCTGGGAATTCCCATACCCATATTGAACGAAGAGATTGTTCAGTATACGGCGGTTTCGGATGAGGATCTGTTTACCCAGATCGTGGATTATGGACATGATTATTCTAACGGTATTTCAAAGAGCTATGGCCAGGTCAGTTACGCAGAGCTCAAAAGCGGTCATATTAAATTCAGGGGCGAGGACATACCGTCGGTTCCCCTATCGAGCATGGTAAGAGCGCGGGAAATTGCTGACATGTTGAAAAACTGGATTTCCAATGGGAAATTCTTTATTGGGGAACCGCAGTTTACCCTGCCGACTTAGTTGTGAGTTTCGTATTTTTATGGCAAAAAGATTTTCAGTTTCATCTCCAAACTTTAATTTGATTGAAGATTTTTAATTGAAAATTTAAGGAATTCTTACATAATATCTCAACCATTCAGATCTTTTACATTTTATTGCCAGTAGGCTCCATAATTTATTGAGAAGTTACATTTTTACAATTTAAAATCAAAACGAATAATTAATTCAATATTCAACTGTAAATAGTGTCCATCCAGAAATGGTAGATTTTGGTTTCCGGCAAGGCCCGAGCGAGTTTTCAACCGCCCCGAAAACATCACGGGATCTCCGACAGGCATAGCGTGCTATTTCGAGGATTGAAAACGAGCGAGAACGCCGCCGGGGGCCGAAAGATGCCGTTTATGGATGGATACTATTCAATTTCCTATGTCACATACCATACGAACGTTTATAGCCATTGAACTGCCGGAGAAAATAATTTACACTATTGGCACGGTTCAGGAAGAAATAAAATCTTATGGGCTTAAGATCCGATGGGTCCGCCCGGAAAATATTCATCTTACCTTAAAATTTTTAGGGGACATCCAAGAGGCGGATACGGAAAACGTGGCGAGGGCTGTTTCTGAATCGGTTACGGGCTATCCTCCCATATCGCTTGCGGTAAAAGGAATCGGTGTTTTTCCAGGTATAAAACGTCCCCGCGTCATATGGTTGGGTATTTCTTTTCCAGGTATAAAACGTCCCCGCGTCATATGGTTGGGTATTTCCAAGCAACTGGACTTGCTCACTGCATTGCAACAGACACTGGATGAAAAATTAGAGGCCATGGGTTTCCCCAAAGAAAAGAGGCCGTTTAAAGGTCATCTTACCCTGGGAAGGATAAAGTCTGAAATCGATCCAAAAACATTAAATGATGTATTGAAAGAAGTTACTCAGTTTGAATCCGAACGTTTTTTTGCCGACAGGATTAT
>JAFDEW010000334.1 GCA_019310125.1 Deltaproteobacteria bacterium
ATTTTTTTGACGGCACGGGCCGATGAAATTGATCGGGTCGTGGGGCTTGAAATCGGGGCGGACGACTATTTGACCAAGCCGTTCAGCCCCAGAGAATTGTCCGCCAGGGTCAAGGCGGTGCTCAGGCGAACGCAACATACCCCGCCCTCCACACTGTCCGTCCCGGCATTTACGGTGAATGAATCAAAGCGCCGGATCTCCTATTTTGAAAAGATCCTGGATCTTTCTCATTATGAGTACAAGATCTTGAAAACATTTATCCGCCGGCCCGGGCACGTGTATTCCCGGGATCAATTAATGGATCTGGTATGGGATGAACCCGAAACCAGTATGGACCGAACCGTTGATGCCCATATAAAGAACATTCGTGCCAAATTAAAAACCGTGAAACCGGACATGGATCCCATCGTCACCCACAGAGGTATGGGATATTCATTGAAAGAGGAGTTATGAAACTTGGCGCCCGTATTTTCTTTTGTTACATTTTGATTTTTGCTGTCTGTTTCTATTATCCCATCGACTGGGTGGTGAAAAATCTCCGTACCCGCTATCTTGAAAGTGTTGAAGACCCGCTGGTGGATCAGGCCAATATTTTGGCCGGCATTGTGGGTCTTGAAATGGAAACGGACCGGTTTGATCCTAAAAAGCTGTACACCGCATTTGAAACCATCCACAACCGTTCCCTATCCGCCGGAATATACGACATGGTCAAAACCCAGGTGGACATGCAGATTTATATTACCGATACCAACGGAACCCTGATTTTCGATTCCAAAAATAACGCCAATGTGGGAAAGGATTACTCAAAATGGCGGGATGTTCGCTTAACCTTAGAGGGCCAATACGGCGCCCGAACCACGAAGTCGGATCCCGATGACCCCAAATCCTCGGTTCTCTATGTGGCCACACCCCTTATGGTTAAGGGAGAAATTGCCGGGGTATTAACGGTTGGCAAACCCACCACCAACATAAATAATTTTTTAACGGACGCCAAACCCAGGATTTTCCGTGTGGGAATTCTATCTTTGATGGCCGCCGCCGTGTTCAGTCTGTTGGCATCCGTGTGGATCACCCGTCCCATAAAACGCCTGACCCATTATGCCGATGGGGTTCGCCAGGGCAAAAGGATGGAATTTCCCAAACTGGGCCACAGTGAAATCGGTGAGATGGGAACCGCGTTTGAAAAAATGCAGGAAGCCCTGGAAGGAAAGAAATATGTGGAACAATATGTACAGACCCTGACCCATGAAATCAAAAGTCCGCTTTCGGCCATCCGAGGGGCTGCGGAACTTCTGGAAGAAAAAATGCAGCCCGAGCAACGCGCCCGGTTTTTATCCAATATTCGTAATGAAGCCCATCGAATCCAGCAAATTGTGGACCGGCTCCTGGAGTTATCGGAATTGGAAAACCTGAAAATTCTACGGAAAATAGAGAATATTTCCTTTGCCGCTTTGGTAAATACGGTGATCGAGAGCAAACAGCCCATGCTTTCAAAAAAAAATCTCAAAGCCATGGTTCAGATCCCGGATGATATTTGGGTGAAAGGCGATTCTTTTTTACTGCATCAGGCCATGGGCAACCTCATTCAAAACGCTATGGATTTTAGTCCGGACCACAGTCAAATTGAATTAACCGCACACAGTGACGGAAAAAGGGTCACATTCACGGTGGATGACACCGGCCCCGGCATCCCTGAGTATGCCAAAGATAAGATTTTTGACAGATTCTTTTCCTTGAAACGGCCGGACAGCGGGAAAAAAAGTACGGGCCTGGGATTAAATTTTGTTCAAGAAGTGGTCATACTTCATAACGGAGAAGTAAAATTGGAAAATCTTCCTAAAAAAGGCGCCCGCGGAACCCTGATTCTCAATGTCTGATTTGTATCCAACCCTAAATTCAGGGTTACTGACCTGGCGTAAATTCAGATTCAACATATTTTAACCTAAATTGAGCGATTTTTTACTCGATCTGCACCGATCTCTTGCGCATCAAGGATCCCCGAAAATCCTCGAAATATCCACGGGTATGCCTGCGGTTTTCGCGAACCCTTATGCATCAAGATCTCAGCACATTTCTTCGCAAAAAATCGCTCAACTTAGGTTTAATGAAGAATCCATACCTTGAAGGCAAATAAAAGATGAACATCGAACGTTGAACATCGAATAATGTATTCTACCATTTATAATAAAGACAAAGCCAAGCGCCTTCCACATTCGACGTTGGACGTTCGATGTTCAAATTGTTGCATCTGAAGTTACGACTCAACCTTCATATCACATTGAAATTACGTATACAGGTCAGGAGTTCTGAAATTATATGGAGCCGGTGATAAAAGCTCTTTCATTCTCTATCCTGCAGCAGCCGAACCACCTTGAGAATCTGCTTCAACTTTTTTACGTCTCGACAGGACATCAAATCGTCTTTCTTTGCGATTTTTTTGACCAGCCCTTTAAGTCTTTGTTCTCCGTTGTTGAGTTTTCCGGCTTCCGCCCGGACGCGTTCCCGGAGCGCTGTTATCTGTCCAACCCCTGAACCCAGATCTCTGTCCGCAGACACCTTTTTTTTAAATCCCAGAGACTCAAAATATTCCACCAGTTCTTCGAGCTCCGGGATGGACATCTTTGCCGAAGTTGTAACCCCCCAATATTTTAGCACGTCCCGATATTCGTCATCCCGAAGCGACAGCTCTTTCTTGGCAATATGCACCAATGCCAGCAGTTTGTTGCGCCGCCTGTGAATTTTATCATCTGACGACTTTTCTTTATCCGCCATCTTTGTGGCGGACCTGTTTCCATCATCGGTGCTCATAGCAATTCTTCTTATTCCTAAAAACTGCATACAAATTTTAAAAGGTTTAAATAAATATTATTATATTATACTATTAGCATATAGAGTGTATGTTTTGTGGTGCCTCATATTGCTGAGCATGAAAATAAAAGAAATTTTTAAAATTTGTGCCCTTCGGGATTGCCCCTTTGACCGCATCTTCTGTGTTGCAGGGCGTTTGCAGTAGTTTATTACGGCTGCACACCCTGCGCCTTGAAGTTGCGCCCAAATAGGCAATTGCAGATTTTAGGTATTTTATTTCGCTTTTTTTCAAAAATATAACTCATGGTTTTCTTTCCTATTCCATTATTGTAATATTGGTTCCGCAAAAAGTCAAAAAACAACTTTTTAATAGGGGTTTAAGTTTTAGATGTTCGGTTTTAAGTCTCTATTTAAAAAGCTAAATTTAATTACCTATAACCAATTAAATGAGCAATCGGGGAGTTTTTCCTTTAAACCCTCAAATAAAGCGGAATGAGTGATCAGCAACGAAATCGTACACTGTTTGAATGCATTAGGGATCGTTGCGAAAGAACAGCGCCTTTTTCGAATTGGCACTTAAAATATAAAAAAT